>JAOAEQ010000001.1:0-242942 GCA_026416715.1 bacterium | reverse complement strand
ATATTAATGCGATTAATATTCAGGGGCGTCGAAAATATAAACTTTCTCTCAGTCTCGGCGTAACGCAATATGACCCGAATAATCCCTGTTCCATCGAAGAATTACTGAAACAAGGGGATATGCTGATGTATGAACAGAAACGAATGAAACAGAGCAGAGAACGAGCTAAGTAATCTAACTTTTTATTTGCGATAAATCTCTATAAGGTATACATTTATTTATGGATGTTAATCCCTGAAATCTTATACTCGAGAATATAGTCTCAAGGAGCTAGTATTAGTCGTGTTCTGTGAACTATATTTGGACAATGATCCACGTTAGGATATCGTCCTTACTATGAATACCAAAATTCAGACGAAACTAACCATCCTGCTCTGTTTCATTATTTTAGTATTTTTCGTTGTACTATTTATAGTCAATACTTACGAAAAACAACGGGCGGCATTGTTGCTGCAAGAACAAATCGCTAGTAAAGAGTTATTTTTTGATAAAATTGTTAAGCTGAAAGAAACTACACTAGCTAACTTTGCCTATGACTATACCTATTGGGATGAAATGGTCGAGTTTGTTGCTAGTGGAAATAAACAATGGGCAAAACAGAATATTGATGCGAGTTTAGCCACTTTTAAGACAGACGTAGTCTGGGTATATAATTCCCAGTGGCAGTTAGTATATACCGCTCGGGGAGAGGGTATGCAACGTGAACAAGAATTCCCGCTTCCACGAGCTATCTATCCGCAATTATTTAAGAGAAGTCCGTTAGTTCATTTTTATCTCGATACGCCTGCCGGACTTCTTGAACTCCACGGTGCTTCGATTCATCCGTCATCAGACCAGGAACGAAAAACGTCAGCGAAGGGGTATTTTCTCGCTGGTCGGCTTTGGACTGCCGAATATCTGCAAGAACTTGCGGAATTAACCGGCAGTAAACTTAGTTTGATTTCGTTTAAGCCAGAATCTCATTCCCAAAACCAAGAGAACTTGGCAAGCGGAACAATCGGTTTTACACGCACCCTGCATGGGTGGGATAACCGACCGGTAAAACAGATTGTAGTTAAAAGTGAATCTCCCATCATCCAAAGTCTGCAGCGCACTGCCAATCAGGAATTACTATTATTATTCGGATTCACGATTATTCTCCTTCTCGTTCTGACCATCTTCATAACCCGATGGGTTAGTATACCACTTCGGTTGATTTCACGCAGTCTCGGCAGCAGAAATCCAGAGCTCCTCATCTCGCTGCATCAGAACCCCACCGAGTTCAGACATATCAGTAAACTAATAGCGAGCTCTTTCGCCCAAGAACGGGAACTGGTTAGAGAAATTAACGAACGTAAACAAACGGAACAGCAGCTTCGCGAAACCAAACAACAAATGATTGATATCATCAATTTTTTGCCAGACGCAACGTTTGCTATTAACCGAGAAGGTATTGTTATTGCGTGGAATAAAGCGATTGAGGAAATGACTGGAATTAAAGCCGAGATTATGATTGGAAAGGGCACTTACGAATATGCGCTTCCATTCTACGGCGAACGAAGACCGATTCTGATAGATTTAATCTTTGTCGACCAATCGGAGATCGAGTCTCGTTATCATAATGTAACGAAAAAAGGTAACACGATAGTTGCCGATACCTATGTCCCTAATCTCTATCAAGGTAAGGGAGCAACGCTTTGGATAATCGCATCTCCATTATATGATACTCAAGGGAATATCATCGGTGCAATTGAATCAATCAGAGACATTACCGAGCGGAAGCGGGCGGAGGCGGAGGTTTATGCGGCGCAACAGCGATATGCGGATTTAGTGAATAATCTAGCGGTTGGGGTGTATCGGAATACGCCGGGTGCCGAGGGTCGGTTTTTGGAGGTGAATCCGGCGATGGTAGCGATGTTTGAAGCGGAGTCGAAGGAAGAATTTATGCGTCGGAGTGTCGCGTCGCAATATGTGGAGCCGAGTCAGCGGAAGGTGTTAAGCGATAAGTTAATGCAACAAGGATACGTTAAAAACGAGGAGATAGAATTACTGACGTTCAAAGGGAGACGGTTTTGGGCGTCAGTGACTGCGGTGAAGAAAGTAGATGAGCAGGGTCAGGTATATTTTGATGGGGTGATTGAGGATATTACCGAGCGGAAGGAGTTGGAACAGCTGCTGCGAGCGTTATCGCTGACGGATGAGTTGACGGGGTTATATAACCGTCGAGGTTTTTTGACGTTAGCGGAACAACAGCTTAAGATTGCCGACCGGCTCAAACAACAGCTCTGTCTCATTTATGGGGATATGGATAACTTGAAATGGATTAATGATAATTTTGGGCATCAGGAAGGTGACCGTGCTATAATTGATATTGCGGAGGTGTTGCGAGCGTCGTTTCGGGCGGCGGATATCATTGCACGGATTGGCGGAGATGAGTTTGTCGGGCTAGCGATTGAAACTACGGAAAAAAGTGGCGAATCGATTACTGCGAGAATAATGGAAAATATTAATGCGATTAATATTCAGGGGCGTCGAAAATATAAACTTTCTCTCAGTCTCGGCGTAACGCAATATGACCCGGATAATCCCTGTTCCATCGAAGAGTTACTGAAACAAGGGGATACCCTGATGTATGAACAGAAAAAGATGAAAAAGACGAAAAAATAGAATAAATTAGGATTCAAAAGGCTTTTTATTCGCCAAAACAAACTGTTGAAACGATACATCGTCGTTATAGCAACTTATTATCGAACTCCGGTAAATCGGGATGCCAATAACGTTTCACCATTGACTACCCGAGCTATCGGGTAGAAAAATATGCCAGAAAGAAAGAAATCGAAAAAGACAAAATCGGTTTTCCGCAAAAAAGATACCGCTCCCAATTCAATCAGTGACCAGGTATATTTTAATTTCATTAATGAAATCCCGATTGGCATATATCGAACAACGCCGGATGGTAAAATCCTGTTTGCGAACACTGCGTTAGTTCGGATGCTCGGCTATACCTCATTTGCGGAACTTGCGGCTCGGAATTTAGAAGATGGATTTTTTGAACCTACGTATTCGCGACAGCAGTTTAAAGAAATTATGGAACAAAAGAATGAAATTAAAGGATTAGAATATTCCTGGGTTCGACGGGATAAATCCGTGATTCTGGTTCGTGAGAATGCGAAAGCGGTTCGTGATGAAACTGGTAAAATTATTTACTACGAAGGAACGATAGAAGATATTACGGAACATAAACTGGCTGAAGAAGCGTTAGCGAAAGCGCATGCTGAACTTGAACAGAAGGTTAGGGAAAGGACACAACAATTGCAGGAAGAAGAGCGGTTTTTATCCGGTATTTTTAACAGCGTTCAGGATGGAATAAGTATTTTGGATAAAGAAATGCGGATTCTGCGCGTGAATCCAACGATGGAAAGATGGTATGCGCATGCGATGCCATTACTCGGTAAGAAATGTTACCAAGCGTACCATGGACGAAATGAACCGTGTGATATCTGTCCTAGCGTACAAGCGTTAGCTACAAAACGAACTGCGTATGAGGTGGTTCCGAAACGGGGAGCAGGTGGTGTCATAACCGGTTGGCTTGATTTATACAGTTTTCCTCTCTTCGACCAGGATAGCGGAACCATAACCGGCGTTATCGAATATGTTCGCGATATCACTGCTCGGAAACAAGCGGAACAGCAGCAAAAAACGATCATTCAGGGTTTGCGGGCGATATTAGCGATTGCAGATGAGTTGATTATGGAACCGGACTTGGATGTTTTATACCGGCGTGCTGTTGAATTAGGAAGAGACAAATTAGGGTTAGAACGATGTTCGCTCTACCTCGAAGAAGGAGATAAGATAGTTGGTACTTACGGGACAAACCTTCAAGGTCAAACCACTGATGAACGGTGTTTCTGCGAACCGATAACGCAATGGAAGCAGTATCTACAACCGGAACAGCCAAACGAACTATTACACTGGTTACTCTTTGAAGAACCGCTCCGGGAATGGATAGGGGAAACAATGGCGGTGGTAGGAACCGGTTGGCTGGTAGCAACTCCGATAAAATCAGTTCGCACCCGACTCGGCGTGTTTTTCAATGATGCGGCGATAACCGGAGCGCCATTCGATCCAGCTAAACAGGAGATTGTTGCGGTTTATTGTTCATTGTTAGGGAGTATTATCGAACGGAAACAAGCGGTTATCACTATGCAAGAGAACCAACGACGATTTCAGGTGCTTTTTGAAAATTCACCGATATCTATATGGGAAGGTGATTTCTCCGCTGTGAAATCTTATTTAACGGAATTGCGTAATTCTGGGGTAACCGATTTTGCGACCTATTTTGCGAGTCGCCCTGATGAGGTAATGAAATGTGCTGGCATGATTAACGTAATGCAGGTTAACCAAGCAACCATCAAGTTGTATCAGGCAAAAAATATAGACGAATTTCGTTCGGGGCTAAGTACATACCTTTGTCCGGAATCATATCCTATATTTATCGAAGAACTTATAGCTCTTGCGGAGGGAAAACCTGAGTTTGAAACGGAAACAATAAACCAGACGCTCACTGGAGAAAAAATTCATATTTTTCTCCGGTGGTCTATTGCACCTGGACATGAGCAAACCGCAAATGAAGTTGTGGTTTCGATTATCGATATTACCGAACGGAAGAAAATAGAAGCTGCACTGCGTGAAAGCGAATCTCGACTCCGAACCATTATTGAAAATCAAGGGGAAGGAATCGTAATGATTAGTCCGGACGAACGGATACTGTTCACCAATCCGGCAGGAGCGGAGATTTTCGGTTTATCGGTAGAACAATGTATCGGGAGAAATATCGAAGAGTTTATTATTCCAGAAGATATAGAATTATTACGGGCGCAAACCGCAAAACGGCGTCAGGGTGAAAGAAGTACTTATGTACTACGATTCGTGAACCCCGAAGGTGAAAGACGGTATCTTTTAGTTACCGCTACTCCACAATTCGATACCCAGCATCAATTTGCTGGTGCCTTTGCAATATTTCGCGATATAACCGACCGTATTCGGTTGGAAGAACAGCTGCGGGCGTTATCGCTCATCGACGATTTAACTGGATTGTATAATCGTCGAGGGTTTTTAACACTTGCGGAACAGCAAATAAAAATTGCACACCGGCTAGAAAAACGAATGCTTTTACTGTTTGCCGACATCGATAATATGAAATGGATTAATGATACCTATGGCCATCAAGAAGGTGACCGTGCATTAATCAATACCACGACAATACTACGCGAAACCTTTCGCGAATCGGATATTATTGCACGCATTGGCGGGGACGAGTTCGTTATTTTAGCGATTGAAATCGACGCAGCTAGTGCCGAAATTCTTACCTCTCGATTACAGGAGAACCTTGATACATACAATGCTCAAGAGAATCAAAAGTATAAACTTGCACTCAGTATTGGGATATCCCGCTATGTACCGGAAAGCCCACGTCCGTTAGACGAATTGTTAGAACAAGCGGATAAATTGATGTACGAGCAGAAACGAAAGAAACAGAGCGGATACACGTCAAGTTCTACTTAAGTTTTATAAAGGAAACTGTTTTGTGTATCATCAAAATATTAGTAGTATCTTGGGATTATGTTTTTTACTGATTACTTTTGCTCCCGCGAAAGAAAATGGTTCTGGCTTGACCTATGGGGTTGAAATGGATTTCTGTTCGCGCTATGTCTGGCATGGAATACCTTGGAGTGACGGTGCGGTGAAACAGACGTCGGTCTGGTTTGTGTATCGCGATTTAACGGTAACGTTCTGGGATAACTATGTCTTACATAATGAACCGAATCATCTTCAAGTAAATGAATTTGATTTGACCGTACGCTATACGAAAGAACTCGGACAATTTACTCTCGAACCGTCGTTCAACTATTATTGGTATCCGAATCAGGAAGCATCGCCATCAACAGGGGAACTTGCAATGAAATTTGCGTATGCGCTTGACCTGGTAGAGTTTTTCAGCAACCATAATGTTGATGTTAAAGAATACCACGGTGCGTATTTTGGTGATATTGGCTTAGCATATTCCAGAGAAATAAATCCGATAGCAACCTTCGAATCTTCACTCAGTCTCGGATGGGGTTCCTCCCGATTCAATGAAACCTATGTCGGTTTACGGAAATCAGCGTTGAACGTTATTCAGGCGGAGTTGGCGGTATCCTATACGCCAAAACATTGTATTTATTTCCGACCCCATCTTGCCGTTAGCCGAATTTTAGACGGTGCATTAGCAGACCAGCTAAAAGATACCACGCTGGTTTATGGCGGGATTGCTATTGGCAAAGAGTTCTAGAATATTCCGATGATAAGTTCTGGTGTATACCGCATGCAACCGTCCGGATAGTCGCAAGGATTGATTGAACCAATCCGATATTAGCTGCATTACCGAATTATTCTTATCCATAATATATAAATATAGGAGTCAACTTGATAAATTTATGCATATCCGAAAACGATTAATCGTACTGATATTATCTACCACAATCCTGTTTCTTATAGCGTTACTCGTTATGAATTTTGCTGAACAAGAGCGACGCGATTTGTTGTTCAATGATTTTGTAGCAAGCCGAGAACAGTTTTTTGATAAAGTCCTTATGCTAAAATCGGCATCATTAGCGACGTTTGCCTATGATTATACCTACTGGGATGAAATGGTAACATTTGTCGAAAAGGAGAATAAGAAATGGGCGAAACAAAACATTGATGCCAGCTTGTCAACCTATGACACCGATGCGGTATGGATATATAATCGCGATTGGAAATTAGTGTATTTCGTTAGCCGTGAAGGGAGCGAAATCAACAACCAATTGCCGTTACCTAGAACGTTGTATCCCAGATTATTTGCTCAAGGACCGTTTTGCCATTTTTTCATAAATACGGCTACCGGATTACTCGAAGTAAACGGTGCATCAATTCATCCGACAGTCGACCAGGAACGGAGAAATCCGGCTCAAGGGTATTTTTTCGTAGGACGAATCTGGTCTTCTGTAAGGATGAAAGAGTTAGCAGAATTAACCGGAAATACGCTGACGTTAGTTCCAGTCCAATTTCAACCGGATGTAGAAAATATTGCTAGAGATAGTATGCTACAGGAATCAAAGAAGAGCGTTAGCCAGACGAGAATAGTTTTTTCTCGAGTCCTAAAAGGATGGGATGATCGACCGGTAATGAGGCTAATCGCTCAGAGTGAATCGCCAATTATGAAAGTGTATTTGCAAGGAGCGAAACGTGAGTTTGTCATCCTATTCGGTTTTTCATTGGCGATGTTATTTTTACTCATGGTATTTTTAACGCGATGGATAAGTCAACCGTTACGGTTAATTACGCAAAGTCTCAATGCGCAGAATCCTGAACTTGTTAAGCCATTACAGAATACCTCGACTGAATTCGGGCATATCGCCCGATTGATCAATTTATTTTTTATTCAAAGAAATACACTGCAGGAAAACCAGCGGATGCTATCGACGTTAATCAGCAATCTACCAGGAATGGTATATCGGTGTAGGAATGACCGGAATTGGACGATGGAGTTTGTGAGTGACGGATGTTATCCGCTGACAGGATATCAACCGAACGAGCTGATCAACAACAACCGAATTTCCTATGCAGAACTTATCCATCCGGATGACCGAGAAGAGGTCTGGAATAAGGTTCAATCATCCATTCAGAATACAACCTCGTTTCAGATATCCTATCGCATTATAACCGCAACGCAGCAGGAGAAATGGGTCTGGGAACAGGGTCGTGGGGTATATTCTGACAGGGGCGAGTTGCTCGCACTGGAAGGATTTATCACGGATATCACGGCACATCGCGCAGCTGAAGAAGAGCGACAGCAGGGGTATCAGCGGTTACGGCGGGCTATGGGCGGAACTATCAGCGCACTCGCTTCCGCTACCGAACTCCGTGACCCGTATACCGCAGGACATCAGAGACGGGTAGCTAATCTCGCGCGGGCGATTGCTACGGAAATGGGGTTAACTAAAGACCAGATTGAAGGTATTCGAATTGCTGCTACCGTTCACGATATCGGGAAAATTTATGTCCCAGCAGAAATTTTAACGAAACCGACAAAATTAACCGAAGTCGAGTTCGATTTGATTAAAACCCATCCGCAAGGTGGATACGATATTTTAAAAGATATCGAATTCCCTTGGCCAATAGCGGAAATCGTTGTCCAGCACCACGAGCGATTGAACGGTTCCGGATATCCGCGTAAACTTACGGCAGATCGTATTTTGCTCGAAGCGCGCATTATTGCGGTTGCAGATGTGGTGGAAGCAATGGCAACCCATCGTCCTTATCGTCCGGCGCTTTCAATCAATGAGGCACTAGCTGAAATTGACCGGCATCGGATCGACCTGTATGATTCGACGGTAGTTGATGCCTGTATTCGATTGTTTACTGAAAAAAACTTTAAGTTAGAATAATTGAGAGCAACAAATCCGAACCAAAGATGAAACTGACCGCAGCGTTTGCTGCATAAACCCGCAAAAGTACTATAGAAAACACGCAATCGCTGAGCGTTCTTGGTGAATCTATTGATCGTTTTTGTGGTTAACGATTTTAATTTTCGAACTATTGTTAAAGATATGCCACGAAGAGTAACCAAATCTAAATCTAAACCGGAACCGACCTTGAAAAAGCTGGTGCATATTCTGTTAGTTGAAGACAATGACGATGATGCATTGCTCATTGAGCGGAACCTCAAACAAGCCGGGATACATTTTTTTCTTTCTCGGGTTGAAACTAAACTTGCATTTTTACAAGAACTGAAAAGGTTTAATCCCGACCTTGTTATTTCCGATTATACATTACCGGAATTCGATGGGCTGACCGCATTACATCTGTTGAAAAAGAGTAACCAAAGTATTCCGTTTATTTTGGTTACCCAATCGTTATCGGAAGAACTTGCCAGTGAATTCATGAAAGCTGGTGCAGATGATTGCATATTAAAATCGCAGTTACAGAAACTGCCTTCCCTAGTTCGAACAATAGCAGAGAAAAAACAATCTGAACCGGAAAAAGATAACGCTATCGAACGAATTCTTGCGAACCGTGAACTAACCCGTCAGATTATTGATATGAATCCGGTAGGTATTGCCATTGTCAACCGTTCAGGACAAATCACCTACGCGAATGCACAAGCTGAAAAAGTGCTCGGGTTAAAAAAATCGCATATACTTCAGCGAACCTATAATGCTCCGGAATGGAAAATAACCGATTTCAACGGGCAACCGTTTCCGGAGAGCGAGCTACCATTTTTTAAGGTTAAGACTACCCATAAACCGGTTTTCGATATTCGTCACGCCATTGAATGGCCTAATGGCAATCGGGTTTTTCTTTCAATTAACGGAATACCGTTGTTTAACCCATTCGGCGAGTTCGAGGGTATGCTCGCTACAGTTGAAAATATTACTGAACGAGAGCAAACAATTCAGGCGATTCAGGAATCGGAAACGCGATATCGTCTTCTTTTTGAAAGTAATCCGCTACCGATGTGGGTCTATGATTTAGCGACGTTGCAATTTCTCGCCGTGAATGATGCAGCAGTTGCTCGATATGGATATACCCGAGAAGAATTCCTGCAAATGACGATAAAAGAAATCTGGTTCGAAGAAGATATTCCATCGTTGCTCTCCAATCTTGCCCATATTACCGTGGGATTAGATGAATCCGGTCTATGGCGGCATCGGACAAAAGATGGAAGTATTATCTATGTAGAAATAACATCGCATACCCTTCTCTATTCTGGTAGACCGGCAGAACTGGTTTTAGCACAGGATGTAACCGCACGCATTCAATCGGAAGAAAAGATTCGCTTGCTTTCCAATGCGGTTCGAAGCGTTAATGATTGTGTCATCATAACCGATATGCAGAACCGAATTATTTTTGTCAATGAACCATTTGAAAAAAACTATGGATATACCCAAGAAGAAATACTCGGAAAACCTCGGGAAATTCTGGTTCCAGAATTTGAACAACAGAAATTCACACATTCTATACTGGCGGACACAATCCAAAAAGGATTCTGGCACGGTGAACTCTGGAATAAACGGAAAGACGGAACATTCTTTCCGAGCTGGGTTTCAACGGCTTACATTCGCAATGAACAACATCAACCGACAGCTATTCTCGAAATCACCTATGATATCACCGAACGAAAAAAGACAGAAACCGACCTACTCCGCCATATCGAACTCGAAAATTTGATTATTTCGGTTTCCAACCAGTTCATCAATCTTCCTTCTGGAGAAATTGATTCTGCGCTCCAAAACGCGCTTCAGGTTATCGGAACCTTCGTCGCGGTTGACCGGAGTTATGTATTTCTGTTTTCTGAAGATGGTGAATATATGTCGAATACGCATGAATGGTGTGCGCCAGATATTTCTTCTAAAAAGACCCGATTACAAAATATTCCAACCGATACCTTTCCATGGCTGCTACGGAAACTGAATCAACGTGAAGAAATCAATATATCGCGAGTAGTCGATTTACCTAGAGAAGCAGAAGCGGAAAAACAAGAGTTTCTAACGGAAAATATTCAATCACTGCTTGTGGTTCCGTTAGTCTATAAGAAAACCATAATTGGATTTGTAGGGTTCGATTCGGTTAAAAAAGAAAGAAGGTGGTTAGCGGACGAGGTTGCGTTATTGCGGATTGTTGGTGAAATCTTTACCAGTGCGATACAGCAGAAAAAAACCGAAGAAGCGCTAGCATTAGCGGTAAATCAGTGGCGAACCACGTTCGATGCGATGCGAGATTTGATTTGTCTATTAGATGCAAATGGAAATATCATCCGCTGCAACGTTGCGTTTTGCGAGTATCTCCAGCGTCCATTTCTCGAAATTTTAGGGAAGAATGTTTGTGAATTGTTTTTCGGCAATCAAGAACCGCCGGCAGATTTTCCATTTATACGAATACATCGAACGCGAAAACGGGAATTGGGAACGATATTCATTAACCGCCGGTGGTTTGATATTACGGTTGACCCGATGGTTGATGCTACCGGAGCATTACTTGGTGCTGTTCAGGTTATGCAGGATGTTACTGAATTGAAACAGAGAGAACTCGTTGACAAACACAAGCAGGAACAATTAGTTCGATATCAATCTGCGTTATTATCCTTAGCGAAAATGGAATTTTCTAGTTTAGATCTAGCGTTAAACCGTATTACAGAAATTGACGCACAAACTCTGAATATCGCTCGGGTAAGTTTCTGGCAATTTAATAGGGAACGGAACGAAATAATTTGTAAGGATTTGTATTGCTTAGCTGATCACACACATCAGCAGGGACAGCAGTTGCAGAGTATAAGATATCCGCGATATTTCCGTGCGCTGGACGAAAATCGAATGATTGCTGCATCAGATGCACAGAATGATTTGCGAACAAACGAATTTAACGAAGGATATCTAAAACCGCTGCGAATAATGGCTATGCTCGATGTTCCGGTTCGACTTCGTGGCGTGGTTGTAGGGATTCTCTGCCATGAGCATACCGGTTCAATTCGCGAATGGACTGTGGAAGAACAGGAGTTTGCTGCGCAGGTTGCTGATATGGTCTCCCTCGCATTAGCTGCAGAGGAACGAAATCGAGCGGAAGCAGAGTTATTTGAAACGCATCAGCGGTATCTTAAAGTTATTACCCAAGCAAAAGCAGTACCATATCAACGCGATTATCTCACCAATGAATTTACTATCGTTGGTGAAGAAATAGAAACCCTAACCGGATATTCAAAAGAAGAATTTACGGCGCAATTATTCGACAAGCTCGTCCAAGAATCAATTTTATACGGCGAAGCCGCTGGATTATCAACTGAGGAGGCGATACAGCAGATTCGAGCAGGGGAAATTAAACAATGGCATGCAGAATATCGCATTACGACAAAATCCGGAGAAACTAAATGGTTATCCGATGCTTCAATACAACTCCGTGATGAAACCGGTAAAGCAATCGGTTCATTGGGTATCTTGCAGGATATCACCGAACATAAACGCGCAGAAGAAACTATCCGAAGAACCCATGAATTATATCAGGAAGCTATCAGTCAGGCGGATGCGGTGCCGTATTTTTTCGATTATGTGAATAATTGCTATGGATTTATGGGAGAACGAATAGAATACCTAACTGGTTATCCCGTAGCAGAATTTACCCCATCACTCTGGAAAACACTAATTCAAGAGGTGGTTATGCTGGGAGAAACGGTTGGGATGCCAATTGACGAAGCAGGGAAACTAGCGCGCGCTGGAAAAATAAACAAATGGCGTGCGGAGTATCGGATTACAACGAAATCTGGTGAAACGAAATGGTTAACTGATTCAGCAATCCAATTATTCGATGCACAAGGAAATGTTACCGGATTCCTCGGTTTTCTCCAAGATATTACTGACCGAAAATTAGCTGAAGAAAAACAGCGCGAAACCCACGAACTATATCGTCAGGCATTAATTCAAGCGGATGCGGTGCCGTACCTACTGGATTATATTACTAACCGATATATTTTTATCGGAGAGGGAATAGAGCGGCTGACTGAGTATACCACACTGGAAATAACACCGCAAATCTGGCGGTCATTAATTCAAGAGACAATAGTATATGGTGAAGATACGGGATTGCCGCTAGAGATAGTATCGCAACGTGCCCGAAATGGAGCATATAAGAAATGGCGAGCGGAGTATAAAATTACAACTAAAACCGGGAAGACAAGATGGTTATCAGATTCTTCCATTCATCTTTTTGATGCAACCGGTAAGCGAACCGGGTCGCTTGGTTTCTTACAGGATATTACTGACCGAAAACAAGCGGAAGTAGCATTGCGAAATAGTTTCGAGCAGGTACGACGTGCATTGGAGGGGACGGTAGGTGCAATTGCCGAGACCGTAGAAAAACGTGATCCATATACTGCGGGGCATCAGCGTGGCGTAGCAAAATTGGCGGTAGCGATCGCTCAAGCGTTACAATTATCTTCCCAACAAATCGAGGGGATTCGCGTTGCTGGAATACTCCACGATATCGGGAAAATGTATATTCCTGCAGAAATATTAACGAAACCGACAAAACTAACGGAACTAGAATTTAATTTAATTAAAACTCATGCGGAGAGTGGATATGATATTTTGAAAGGAATCGAATTCCCTTGGCCGGTAGCACAGATAGTTTTCCAGCATCACGAACGGCTGAACGGTTCCGGATATCCAAAAGGGTTACCTGAAGAAGCAATTTTATTAGAAGCAAAAATAATTGCGGTTGCAGATGTGGTTGAAGCAATGGCATCAAATCGTCCATATCGTCCGATGCTCGGTGTTGAAGTAGCGTTAGATGAAATTGCAAAAAATTGCCATATCCTTTATGACGCGCGAATCGTTGATATCTGTATTGCTCTTTTCCGAGAGAAAAACTTCACGTTCCTATAACAAGAGATTGAAGTATCCAACCCTTACCCGCCCACTTTCTTACTATATATTCTTGGTAGCGAAACCAGACTAGAATCCTGAAATAATCTTCTGTAAGACTTTCTGCCAGGTTGGTGCAAGGAGGGTTTTAAGGAGTAAATCAAGGGAAATGAGTCCTACTCCCCAGATACAATACTTTTTAATTATCTCGATTCGTTGCTGGCGGTTTAGAACGTAACTGTAGAATAACTCGGATAATCCTATAGCGGTTGCAATATATCCAACAACCCGAACAATTGCCCAAGGTTGCCAGGAAAATAAAATGGTTAGAAAAGGGTTCGTGGTATGGAGAAAGAGACTGCCGACATAAAAATTCATATAATTTAACAGAACAGCACCGAAGAATAACGCGGCGAATCCGCCGGTTAGAATGGTTAAAAGTGAAAACAGGATAAAATGCATCAGCTGTTTCGGAATGAATTGGCTCGGCGAACTTTCTTCTCCGACACCAGTCCGAATCCAAGAGAACATCTCGTTCCGATATGCTTCTCCGCGAAGGATTTTCGCGTGAATCGTCGGATTGAAATAATAGGTCAATAGAATAACGGTAATAGACATTACTCCCGCCCAGAGTAGCATCTGGATAAACCCGCGGGTGTATCTTTGCTCTTTTAGATTATAAACGTACAAAGGATATATTCCGAGAGTATTGAGTAGCGGAAGAAACCATTTTCCGGGAAGGATTACCCCGAACAAACAACTGATAATCGCTACTACTCCTAAATAAAAATAACTTGCCTTCGAACCAAACATTTTTGCAATATTCATACGGTACAATTGGATATCAATCAACCACTTGAATATAGAGAATCGAGTATTATCATATCAGAATATGAGCAACCTAATACATTAGAATATAGAGTAACGAATAAGAACTTTGAGGTAAAAGGAATCATCTACCACCTACTCTATATTTGGATTTACCTTTGGTTATTCGTACTTGATTTCTCAGTTCCATTGGTAAACCGTTTTTTCCGGATACCGCAGACTTGCCCGATAAACAATTCTCTCGCCGAACTTCTCCTGTAATGTATCGATTGCTTTATATAGTCGTCGTCCTCGTTCTCCACCAAAAGGTGATTGATCGAATAACCATAGTTGTTCTTCATTATCTTGGGTCAGGTTGGAGACCGAAATGCCAATCAATCGAACTGGTTGTTTGAACCGTATCGGCTGATTAGTTTCGCTCTTGGATAGCGAGGTGATAACAACTCCCATTTCTCGCAGTAGTTCTAATCCACAAGAATAAATCTGATACCCTTGATTCGTTTCATACTCAAGGGTTTTCGCATGGGCGAATGTAGAAAAATCTGCGAACCGGATACATACGGTAACCGTTTTTCCTACCAAACGCATTTTCCGCAGCCGATACCCGACTTTTTCAGCAAGATTTAATAGCATCGCATAGACTGGCACACAGTCAGTATAATCTTTTTCGAACGTGACCGAATGACCGCACGATTTCGGCAATGCAAGTTCGAGCTCCGGATTGGTTCGTTCACGGACTCCGGGTCGATGCGCACTGATATATTCTTTCAGACTGGGGTCAACTTTACGGTCATCAATTCCGCAAGCGAGTTTATGGATAGTTTCCCCCGGTTTACCCAACAGAGATTGCAGATACTTCCGTGATACTCGGGCTAAACTGCCAACGGTATCAAACCCTAACTCGCGGAGTTTCTTTTCTGTTTTATGACCAACACCCCAGATAACTTCAATCGGTAGTTGCCAGAGGATTTCTGTTTCCTGTTCCGGCGGGATAACCACAAATCCATCCGGTTTATCTAATTCAGAAGCGACTTTCGCCAGAAATTTATTGGAAGCAAGTCCAACCGATGCGGTTAATTTGATTTCCTGTTTAATCCTGAGTTTAATTCGTTTGGCGGTTTCAATCGGGGGACCGAATAATCGTTCTGTTCCTGTTAAATCTACATACGCTTCATCTAACGAAATCGGTTCGACTAACGGCGAGTATTGTCGCAAAATTGACATAATCTGCATCGAAACTTCTTCGTATAATCCCATTCGCACCGGCAGAAAGATACCTTGAGGACACAACCGTTTCGCCCGGGTTAACGGCATTCCGGCATAGAGACCAAACTTGCGCGCAGAATATGACGCTGCACAAACCACCCCCCGTCCACTCGGGTGATTTCCAACAATAACTGGTTTCCCACGGAGCCAAGGACGTTCCCGTTGTTCAACCGAGGCATAAAATGCGTCCATATCAATATGGAGAATATAGCTTTGCATACGCAAAGAATGTCAGATGCCAAATGTCAAAACTACATTTCTCGCAACACACGCAAAGATTCATTTTTTTTCTTTGCGGTCATTGCGAGACCCGATTTTTAAGATTTAGAATTTCCGAAATACGCCTATGACTTTTCCTAATATAGTAAATTCAGAAGAAGCTGAATTCAATATAATTGGTTCCATATTTGGATTCTCCGGTTGAAGACGAATCCGCCCATTTTCCCGATAGAACCGTTTAACCGTTGCTTCGTCCCCGAGAAGAACCACCACAATATCACCGTTATCCGCATCATGTTGCACCCGAACCATAACAATATCGCCATCAAGAATATGCGCATTTTGCATACTTTCTCCTTTTACCTTCAAGGCAAACACTTTTTCCGCTTTAATCCAGGATGTATCCAGCCAGAGGTTTCCATCAAGATTCTCTATCGCAAATAACGGTTTTCCTGCAGATACTCGCCCGAGAAGCGGAATCTCACGGACCGGTGCCAACGATCGCTTCGATTCGATAAACTCGGCTACCTCCAGACTGCGGGATTTACGCGATACCCGCTTCACCAATCCTTTTCGTTGCAATGCATTCAAATGGTCGAACATACTCGATGATTTCATTGCAAATTTCTCAGCGAGTTCACGAACCGTAGGCGGATATCCTTCTTTCCGAATAAACTGCTTGATATAATTTAAAATGGCTTGTTGTCGGTCGGTTAGCTCTTGCATGGGAGAATCTTTTCAAGCGGGAGGAAGTCATTGATTCGCCCAGTTACATATTCAGGCGAATCCGCATAAAACAGATTCACTCCCGCCCGTAGTCTGTTTTCATTGACACACTAGTAATTTAGCTTTTAAATTTGACATTTGGATTGGTTGGTTCAATTCTATTATACCTAACATTAGTTAGGTTGTCAAGCGGAATGGAACCAGATTAACCTTCGTTTGATTTTCTCCAAAAATCATGCCCTAGGAGTAGGTCGATAATCCGTCTTGCCATTAGCGACGTAATGGACTGGGATACTATTACTTTTTGGATTTTTAAGTATAGGACTTGATAACTTAATCTTCTACCTTCTATAATAGTGATATATAATATTACGCAATGAGACCAGAATCGAAACTACCGCAACCACCAGAAATTAGCGATCGACAACTTGGTGATGAATGGCTGGATTGGGATGGAAAATCTAACCCGGGAATAACCGAATCGGGTAAAGGATTATTTATTTCTTTTTCTATTTTGAGTTTGATTATACTCGGTCTAGGTTTGCTTTTATTTCATTGGTTGATTCAACCGAGATTAGCCCAATTCGGAACACTCGTTGTTCAACTTGGTACCGTGGTCATTTATCTGCTCGTTGCGTTTGTTGCCCTGTGTTTATGTATTCTTGTGCTTGCAGTAACCACGGAATCTCCGGTTATCATTCAACTTATCCGGAACCCGAGTTATCTTGGGATGTTACTTCCCTGGTCAACCCGACTTGCAAACTGGGTCGGATTTTCTAGAGATAAAGTTACTAATTCTTTCTTGAAAGTTCATAATCTCCTAACCAGTTCACTTCGGAAACCAATTGACCATACGCAATTACTGATTCTATTACCGCGCTGTTTGAATCGCGAAATGTTCCAGCAATTACGAGCACTTAAAGAGAAATATCAAGTAGAAATGTTCACTGCTGGTGGCGGAGATGTCGCTCGGGAAATGATTCGAAAAAAGAAACCGAAAACGATTATTGCTATCGCCTGCGAACGCGATTTGGTTTCCGGAATTCGCGATGTTGCCCCGTATATTCCGGTGCTTGGATTTCCGAATAAACGACCGGAAGGACCGTGTAAAAATACCGAAGTTGATGTTTCACAAATAGAAATTGCTATTAAAACGGTATTAGGACGAGAGTAAGAATCATTATATAATCATTGAAAACGACTGTCTTCATTCCAACTTATAACGAAAAAGATAATCTACGGCCGTTAGTTGAGCAGATTCTCCAGTTGAAACTGGATATCCAGATACTGATTGTTGACGACCAATCGCCTGACGGTACCGATAAAATTGCTGATGAACTTGCTGCCGAGTATCCCGGTCGGGTTAAGGTTCTCCACCGTGGTCCGCCTCGTGGTCGCGGTTATGCGGGTATTGCTGGGTTTCAATATGCTGCAAACTTGGATACCGATGTTATTATTGAAATGGATGGCGATTTATCACATCAGCCGATATTTATCCCGGATTTTCTCGATGCGATTCAAGATGCGGATGTTGTTATCGGTTCCCGGTATATTCAAGGAGGCGATGTGGTGGGGTGGAGCTGGCATCGGAAACTAAACAGCTGGGTAGCGAACCATGTTTCGCGCTGGATTCTTGGTCTCAAATTTGCTGATTGTACCAGTGGGTTTCGTGCGTTCCGAAAAGAGGTGGTTCAATCGCTTCCGTGGGAGAGTATGATTTCTCCGGGTCCGTCAATTGTCGAAGAGATTCTCTACTATTGCGTTAAGAAAAAATACCGAATCCGCGAAATTCCGATAACGTTTATCAACCGAGAACAGGGAAAATCAAAAGTTTCACTAAAGCTTATTCTCCGCTGGATAATATCATTGCTAAGAGTTCGATTTCGAAGCTAACCTAATTGATGTATACCAAGGTGAGCTCGAAAGAGATGGGTTTGATAAATCAAACCTCCACTTTGGAGGTATGGTATAATAATGGATAAATGAACAGAGACGCTTACGGTAGGTACTTATCAGACCTTTTATAAAACATAGGACTGGTTGGTGAAAGAATTATTATGAATATAGACATTAATGAACTTTTAGCAGAAATGGGCGAAAAAAACGCGTCTGACCTCCATCTACAGGAAGGAACGCCGCCAACCTACCGGATTGATGGTAAGCTGGTTCCATTAGATACACCACCATTATCTGCTGAGCAAGTCCATGAAATATTCGAATCAATTGCTCCAACCCGATTGGTAGAGAAATTTAAAAATGAAAGTGCAGTTGATTTCGCGTATTCGTTACCTCCCTATTATCGGTATCGGATCAATGCGTTCCATCAAAAAGGAACGACGGTTATTGCGATTCGTTGTCTTCGAAACGATATTCTTGATTTTGACCAGCTAAAGTTACCACCGGTAATTAAAACGTTAGCGGAGAAACGGCGTGGATTAATGTTAATGGTAGGTCCAACTGGTTCTGGAAAATCAACTACGCTGGCGGCAATTGTTGAATATATCAATCAAAATTTTTCACGCCGAATTATTACCATCGAAGACCCAATTGAATTCCTATATACAAGCAAAAAAAGTGTAATTAGTCAGATTGAAATTGGAAAAGATAGCCCCTCATTTTACGATGCATTAAAATTTTCACTTCGGCAAGACCCGGATGTTATCCTCATCGGTGAAATGCGAGATAAGGAAACGATTTATACCGCAATTCATGCCGCTGAAACTGGTCATTTAATTTTAAGTACGCTGCACACCCCTGATGCTACGCAAACGATTGACCGAATTATGAGTTTTTTCCCTCCAGAACAGCATGAACGAATCCGACTGATGCTAGCGTTAAATTTAATTGGAGTAGTTGCACAACGGTTGGTGCCATTAGCCGATGGTTGCGGTCGAGTTGCTGCGGTTGAAGTACTCATCAATACTCCTATTGTCACCAAACTTTTCCGGGAAGGAAAGTTGAAAGAACTCTATCAAGCGATTCAGAATAAAGAAGCGGGAATGCAAACCTTTACGCAAGCGCTGGTTGAACTTTATCTAGCAAAAAAGATAACGTTTGAAGAGGGAGAAGCAAACTCTGATGACCCTGGAGCGTTTCGCCGAATGGCAAAAGGCGCTTGGGCAACCGGGGATAAAACGAGCATTATATTTTAAGTGTTACGTCATTCCTGTACAAGCAGGAATCGGGTTAGGAGCGAATTATGGCTGAACTGATGAAAACCGGTGTACCGGGATTAGATGAGATTTTATGCGGTGGGTTCGTTTCCGGAAGTAGTATATTGATTGAAGGACCGCCCGGGTCAGGGAAAACAAATCTCGGGATGCAGATTTTAGTAAATGGCGCTGTCCACTATAACGAGCCGGGGGTAATTGTTACGTTCGAAGAGTTTCCGGAACAGATATATCGTGATGCCGCACGGTTCGGTTGGGATTTGAAAAACCTTGAACTGCAAGGGAAAATGAAGGTTATTCATACTTCACCGAGTGAAATGCAACAGAGTATCGACCGTCTTCCTGGTCCGACTGCAAGCGAAGTGCATGAAGCGATATTTCAACTCGGTGCGAAACGGATTCTTCTCGATAGTGTTTCTCATTTCGTCCGAGTTACTCCGGACGTGGTTGAACAGCGTGAATTATTGTTCCGGTTCCAAAACCAACTTAAACAACGTGGCTTAACGGTTTTTCTGACGAAGGAACTTGAAGAAGCGGAAAGTAATAAAATCTATTTTGAAGAATATGTAGTAGATGCTTCAGTTCGATTATATAATACTGCGCCAAGTGGTATTGGAGAGAATCTCCGCAGTATTGAAGTTCGAAAAACGCGCGGGCATGACCATCTGCCAGGACGGCATCCGTTAAAATTTTTTCATGATGGAATTCGGATATTCCCGCGTCCAAAAGTTAAATCGAGAATACAACCGATTGAAAAACTTAAAACCGCCTCTCGGGTTCCGGTAGGAATTGACGGTATCGATACCATGCTCCATGGCGGATTATTAGCTAATAGCGTAACGTTAGTTGCTGGTACTGCCGGATCCGGAAAAACCTTATTTGCAGCGCATTTCCTTGCGGAAGGAATTAAATCCGATGAACCGAGTTTGTATATAACGTTAGAGGAAACGCCAGATAAAATGCTGAGCTATCTCCCGATTGTTGGATTAGACCTAACTAGAACAAATGTAGCTAAACTCCTAACCATCGAACATGTGGTTCCGATTAGTCTCTGTGTAGAAGAATTGTTTTTGCGCCTTGACCAGATTATTAAAGAAAAAAAAGTCAAGCGGGTCGTTGTGGATAGTCTATCTGATTTCGCGGTTGCGGTGCGTGATGTAAACGATTTGCGAGATTATATGTATGTTCTGGTTCGACTGCTGGAAGATAGCGGGGTAACCGCAGTGCTATTAAATCAGATACCACAGGTTGCTGGTGCGGTGAACATTTCTGATATCGGATATGCGGTCATTGCGGATACCATAATTTATCTGGGGTTTGTCGAAATCGAGAGTAAGATACATCGGGTAGTTTCGGTTCTGAAAATGCGAGGAAGCCAGCACGATACCGAACTGAGAAAACTCCTGATAACCGAATCCGGACTTGAAGTTGCCACGAAATTCCTCGGATTAACTGGGGTACTAAGCGGAATGCCGACTGGGAAATACCGCGAAACGATTGAAGAGATATTCCAGCCATTATTTTTCGTTGAAGGGATGATGGAGTTATTGAATAAAGCGAGAGATAATAGGGAACGGAAAATGGTGGCGGAGAAGGTGCAATCGCAAATTGAACATGTAATTACAAAACTCGGTGAGTATTTCGATATTGACCCGAGAAAGTTCAAAAAATAACGTTCGGTGGAAAGGCAACGCATTCAAAATATTATGGCAAAAAAGATTTTGGTCATAGATGATAATCCAACCATTCGAGATTTAGTCTCATTCACGTTGCAATTGGAGGGATATGAACCTATCAATGCTATCGACGGAATCGACGGACTACTGAAACTCGATCAACTTCATCACGATGAATTGCAGTTGATTATCACTGATATTGTGATGCCGAAACTAGATGGGTTTGGGGTAATCAAACAAGTGCGGAAACATAAAATATTTTACCAGATACCAATCTTGGTTCTCACCGCTCGAGGACTTGAAGAAGATGAACGAATGGCTAAACAAGCAGGCGCAACCGGATTTATTCGGAAACCATTTGAACCCGGGGATTTGCTCAATGCGGTGCGGAAACTTCTTGCTCCGGGAACTAAATCCAATAAAAAATCATAACCTCTCTCCTTACCTATGAAAATAAAAAAGATATCGCGTATTATTAGCGGTATAAAACAATGCTAATAGTTTTCCCAGCGAAAGCAGGAATCGGTATTTTCCCTCTCGCATTATTCAATAAACATTTAACTATTTGATGCATACCATTTTACTTTAAAGAAAGGGTCTATGATGCAACAGATAAAAGGAGTGGTTATCGGTGATACTAATGCATACACCATTATCGAAAAAATTGCGGGAACCGAGCATCAACATTTATTCCAAGGGGAGCGTTTCGGGCGCGAGTTTCGATATCATCTGGTAGATTTACCGAACGGAATGTATACGGTTGAACTTGGCTTTGCTGAGTTATTTTTCGATGAACCGGGAAAACGGATTTTCGATGTGATTATTCAAGGGAAACCGATGCTCGAAAACCTTGATGTTTTCGCAGTAGTCGGGAAATATAAGGCGTTGGTTAAACAGGTTAGAACCGAAGTTAAAAACCATACCTTAGATATTGAATTTAAAGCGCGAGTTGATAATGCGAAAGTAAATTATCTCCGGTTGATTAAAAGGAATACGTATTATGATGTAGATTGCGCCGGAACCCTGAAACTTATTACCCCGAATTGTGCGCGGTTTAATCCTAGAACCGGTGTGATTCAGAATGCAGAAAACGAACTTCGATGGCAAAGTGGAGTTCCCTTCGGCGGTATCGGAACCGGCAAATTCGAATTGTTCACAAACGGCGCTATTGGTAATATAACGTTTAATCATAATTGGGACCGGCCAATACCATATTTATGCGGTTCATTTTTCGGGTTATTTACTAACGATGGGAAAAAGAAACAAGCGAAATTACTCCGAGTCAAACAACCGTATAATATCGTTCGGGAATATACAAACGTTGAAACCGTAAAGACAATTGATTATCTCGGATTATTCCCTCGAGCAGAATTGACGGTTAAGGATAACTCTATCCCGATAAAAGTTGTACTCCACACTTATTCGTTTCTTATTCCGTCCGATGCGAAGAATTCGAGTTTACCCACGGTGATTTTTTCTTTTACACTATCGAACCCTACATCACATAAGATTGAAACGTCACTGCTCTTTTCATTTGAGAACTGCCTTGGACGTGGCGGAAGTAAAAATGAGGGTGAACAATGGGAAGATACTTCTACCAATTACCAAGAGTTATTCGAGTATAAAACGCTAACCGGACTCCTATTTAAAACCAAACAAAAGTATATCACGAACCGACAAAATGTTGTTGGAGAATATCTTTTGGCTACCGAGAAGAACAATGATGTTCGATTCTCCTATTGCCAGGCCTGGGATGCGACATCCGAGGTTATTCCGTTCTGGGAAGAATTTGCGGAAACCGGAGAAATTCAGCGGGCTGAAATCGGAGATGGCGACAAGTTATGCTTTAGTCGTCCAGCAGGAACGCTCAGTACCAAAGTTACGCTTCATAAAAAGGAAACAAAAACGATCGATTTCATTTTCTGCTGGTATATGCCGCATTGCATAACCAAACGAGATAACCGAGATAATGGACATTATTACCAGAACTATTTTTCGAATATAAAATCATTAGCCAAATATGCTTATACCCATCGGCAGAAGTTTCTTGCGCAAACGCAAGAATGGCAGAATCTCATTCTCGAATCTAGTCTCCCTTACTGGCTGAAACTAAAGCTTATCAATACGGTTTTCCCGATGGTTTCCAATACTATTTTTACGAAAGATAAACGATTCGCAGTACTGGAGAGTCCGGTAGATATGGGCGGTGCGCTTGGAACAATGGATCAGCGAATGGCAGCCCATGCGGTTATGGCGATGTTTTATCCGGAACAGAATAAATCCGAGTTAGAACTGTTCGCTCAATGCCAGCAACCAGATGGCCGAATACCCCACTTCGATGGGAATATCCATGAGATTATCGGGGATGCGAATGTCGGTTATGGGATAACCGACTGGCCGGATTTAAGCTGTTCGTTTATCATGCAGGTGTTCAAAGAATATCGTTGGACAGGAGATGCGAAGTTCTTGAATCGTATGACACCGCATATTTATCGCGCGCTCGATTGGTTAGAATCAGCGGATAAAGACGAAGATTCGATTCCGGAAGGCGGGTCAACCTATGACTATGAAAAACCGTTTCCCGGTGCGTTTATTTACACAGCAAGCTGTTATCTCGGTGCGCTGAAAACCGCAATCGAAATAGCAAGGATTCAGCACGATACAACACGACAAAAAAGATACGAGCAACGATTTGCTTTAGTTCAAAAGCAGGTTATTAACCTGCTCTGGAATGGAAAATATTTTATTAAACAATATAATCCGATAACCGGCGAGAAGAATCCGAACTCGTTTATTGCGCAGTTTGCAGGTGATTGGCTAACCCAACTCGCTGGACTCGGAAACACCTTACCGAAATCATATATCCAGACCGGGTTGAAACATATCATCAAAATGCATCTTGAGAAATTCTACCCAGTGCCGCCGATGGAAGTTACTCCGGATGGGAGATGTGCGACTCGGTATTGTTTTATTATTCAGCATGAACCTTATTTCGGTTGTGAAGCGATTTACGAAGGATATGTTGATGCCGGACTTGATGTTATCAGACGGGTATATAAGGTCGCTTGGGAACAGAATCATAGCCCATGGAATCAATCGTTAAACTATTATGCACCGGAGGGACAACAAGGATTTCTGGTTAGTTATATGACCTGCCCAGCAACTTGGCATATTCTCAATGCCCTTACCGGAGCGACCCTTGATGTTCCAAATCAGACGCTCGAACTCAGTCCAAAAATATGGAAAGAAAATGCGAAAAAGGGGACAGCAGAATTTAAACTCCCGATTTTTTTCCCGCAGTTTTGGGCGTGGATACATTTTGTTCCCAAAACAGGAAAAACGAAACTCCAAGTGATTAAATCGTTTGGGAAGCCGATTAGAATTCAACAGATTCGGATTCGCAATCAAGATGGAACACAGAAAATATTGAAATTAGCTTCGTCCGTTCCTATGCTGTCCCTAAAATCTATCGTGATAACGATCTAATTTTTTGCACCTCGGGTTTTGCTATCTCAAGATGAATCTTGACAGAGTTAACCCACCAGTAATGGTGGTGTGATTTAACCCATTTTTTCGTGGGGAAAGCGGTGTGGAAACGGAATTGATCAGTTCAATTCCGTATCCACTCCAGATATATCCGCTCGCAGAGTGCAAAAGATAAAATACAGTAGCGAGAATCGCGATATTCCACAAAAAGCGTTAGAGCAAACAAAAACAGTTTTCGAAAGCAGTAATCTAATTTATTGTTGATGGTATTAAGATGGTAAATAAACGCCAGACTCTGGAGTTTGCTGTTTGATGAATCTATGCCATCTGCGGGTATCTGCAGCGAGAAAAAAATTGGTCAAGGTTATCGAGTTTACAGGACTGAATATTCATCGTATGGTGAGTCAATACTGCGGAATATTTTAGCCCGCTACCGGTAACAATAGCAACAATCGTATCCGACGGTTTCAGTTTCTTCTCGCGGTGCATTTTTTCGATTGCAGCCAATGGAACTGCAGAATCCGGCTGACCGAATATCCCACATTGAGCCATTGTTCTCTGCGCGTTTAGAATTTCTTCATCCGAAACCGCAACCGCAATTCCGTTATGCTCTTTCAATTTTCGGAGTACAGCATTGCCGCTGGGTGGATATGGATTATCTATCGCATGGCATAGGGTATCGGGGTTTTTAATTCGAGATATGGTTTCTTTCCCAGCACTGAAAGCGTTATAGATTGGAGAACAACCCGCAGCTTGCGCACAGACCATTATCGGAATTGTATCAATGAATCCCGCTTGTTTGAATTCTTCGAATCCTTTAAGAATCCCGCGGAAATTCCCGCCAGAACTGGTTGGAACGACGACATAATCTGGAACCTTAAACTCCAGCTGTTCGCAGAGTTCGAACGCAATTGTTTTCGACCCTTCAACCCGAAAGGGAACATCGGAATTGATGAAATAGATTCTTTTCTTTTTCCCGAGTTCTAAACTTGCGAAATACAGCTGACTATAGTCTCCCTTAACTTTAATAAGCGTCGGATTATATATCGCAATCGGATACAATTTTTCTAGCGGGAGCGAGGCACTAACTAAAATAATGGTTTCGAGTCCAACTTTTGCACCATACGCTGCAACTGATACGGCCATGTTTCCGGTTGATACCGTTCCAATTCGTTTATATCCTAAACTGATTGCATGTGCCAGTCCCGTAACCGTTCCACGATCTTTAAACGACCAAGTCGGATTTTGTGTTTCGTTCTTGAATAAGATACGGCGAATCCGAAGTTCGCTTGCAAGTTCACTATGCTCAATCAACGGCGTGTATCCTTCATGCAAAGAAAGAGTATGGTGTATTTTTTTTGTAAAAGGAAAAAAATCTGCATAGCGGTCGAGGATGGTCTGGGTAAGGGGATTGCCGTGCTTGATTCTGGGTTGATAAGATTTGAAATATTGAATCCTTACTTCGAGCGGTTCAGCGCAGACGTCGCATCGGGGTGCAGCTCGGGTAATGGAATAAGTCGACTTACAACTTGTACAAACTAAGTAAGATTTTTTCATAACTCCAAGCGCAGGTTACATCCTTCGACATTCTTCAGACTAAATAGATTAGCATAGAGCAATATCATTTTTAACTATATCACAATTTGAAAATGCTATGCAAAATAAAGCGATAACCAGAGAAAATACAAAAAATATATCAGGCAAACCGCCGCTGATTTTGTTGACAGAAAACCGATTATGCGCTATTGTTAAATAATTATAAAAAATATGTATTATATCGGAGTAATACGATTATGAACCACTTTAGAAAAAGTTATATAATGATTGTGTTGATGTTGATGATAGTCGGCGCAGGTATCGTTTATTCGGAAAATCTGGTTTATATTGGAGGCCGGCAACTAGATCTGAAATTACGAACATCTTCAGCAACCATAGCTGGAGCTCGGGGGCATCTTATAATCCAATTTACGAAACCACTCAGTATAGCAGAGAAGCAAAAACTAACAGAATTAGAAGTTATCCTCCATCAATATCTTCCAGTTAACGCTTATTTTGCTACCGTAAAAAAAGAAAATTTAGCTACAGTAAAATCATTAGATTTCGTATATGGGGTCGGGAATATCGACCCACAGGATAAACTTGCATATGGAATTAAAAAAAGACTTACAATGATGGGTGAACAGGATAAACTTGCCGTAATAATCTATTTCTACCCCGATGTTACTGCAGAAGAAAAAAATAAGGTTTATATGAAATTATCTAATGATACCTGTGGTAGTATCGGTTCTAAACAACAAGCGGTTTATCTAACCAAAAAGCAAATTCTTGAACTTGCGAATGAAGATGCGGTATATCAACTCTGGCTGACCCCGAATCCTAAAATCCCGTTCAACCGGAAAGCAGCAGATACGTCCGATATCGACCAGATTCAACCGGGTGGAGATGCGGGATATAACCTAACCGGTGCAGGGGTCATCCTCGGTGAATGGGATGAAGGGTCAGTTCGTGCAACACATTATGATTTTGCTACCAGCCGGGTTATCCAGAAAGATTCGCCGGCGGGTATGTCAGGTCATGCGACCCATGTTGCGGGAACAATGGTTGGCAACGGAGCGACAGAACCGTTAACGCTCGGTATGGCGTATGAAGGAACACTATGGGCTTATGATTGGAACAATGATTTTCCTGAACTGCGTTCAGCTGCGCTAACGATAATCGCTTCGAACCATTCGTATGGTTATGTGAGAGGATGGCATCCCGAATCGGGATTGTTTACTACGGATTGGTGGTGGTTTGGCGATACGACCGTCAATTTAACTGAAGATTATCTATTTGGCAAATATATCGTTGAATCTGCTGAAGTAGATGATATCGTTTATGATACCAATATAATCGTCTGCCGTGCTGCCGGAAATGACCGGACTGATGTCGGCACCAGTGGCGCCCATTATCATGGAGATGAATGGCCTACACCAGTTCATACGTTTTATTGTATCCATTCAAGTGATGCCTGGGATAGCGGTGGATTTGATACGCTCGAGGGAATAGCAGTAGCGAAAAACGTTATTGTTGTCGGAGCGGTATATTATATATTAGCCGACCCGTTTTCAACGGATTCAATTCGGATGACAACTTTTAGTAGTTGGGGTCCTCCTGATGACGGAAGAATTAAACCTGACCTCTGCGCTAGTGGAATCAATGTTTATTCGACTTATAGCACCCACGATTATGCCCATTTAGTTAATTCCGGTACGTCTCATGCAACTCCAGTGGTTACCGGAACTATCGGATTATTAACCCAATTGTATCGTCAGCAGCATGGAGCGCTCGCACGACCAACAGCTGCTGAAATGAAAGCGATTCTGATCCATACTGCTTTTGAAGCTGGCAACACTGCCGGTCCGGACTACCGATTCGGTTGGGGATTACTTAATGGCCGTGGTGCAGCAGATTTACTCGTTGCGAATGCAACGACCGCAATCAACAATAAATATATTGTTAATGATACCTATTTTGGTTCCCCGAAAACGTATACCCGTATAAGCGATGGAACCCAACCGATTAAAGTTACCTTGGTCTGGACTGACCCTGCGGGGAATGCGAACACCGGCGGATTAGATGACGCAACTCCAACGTTAGTAAACGATTTAGATTTGATGGTTGTCACACCATCGACTACGATTAGATATCCGTATCAGTTAGACAAAACCAATCCAGCGAAAGCAGCGACTACGCTTGGACCGAATCATCTCGATAATGTTGAACAAATAGTTATCGATGCTCCGGTTGAGGTCGGACCATACCAAATTCAAGTTAGCCATACGGGCTCGCTTACCGGCAGCCAACAAGATTATACGATTATCATGACCGGGTTTGTTCAGGTGACCGGGGTTTCTTGGTTTGAGTTATACGAATAACTTCAAATATATTTGATTCACCGCTGATTATCTAATATTTAGTCAAAGTCTGAATATAGGACTTTACTAGCTAACCATAATAATATCAATAACAAATCTAAATAGATGCCGTTCAATCTTGATTGGTATATATTTTGTATATACTTGTGTAGTGTATTATAGGGGTTATTTGCGAAGACTATATTTGCATCCGCAGTAAGTTTGTCGATAAAGATTATATTCTTTTGCGAGAGAACAACTCTGTTTAAATCCATCTTTTTTCTTAAAATCCGCTTGATAAAAGGAAATATGGTACTGTTGCGCCAAGTCGAGTCCGATGGGATTAATAACCCTAGCGGATTTATGCGGACTAATCGTGAGTGTGGTGGTAAATAGACTAAAACCTGTCTTTATTGCTTGTTGAGCGGTTCGCTCTAATCGGAATCGATAGCAGATTGAACATCTGGTTTTACCTTCTGGTTCGGTTGTATATCCTTGAACAGCTTCTTCCCAGCGAGTATAATCATAATTTCCGATTTGATAGGGGAGATGGAATTGTTCGGCTAACCGGCGGAACGACGCTACTCTCCGCTGATATTCTTCTTCGGGGAAAATGTTCGGATTATAGAAAAATCCTGTTACGGAATATTCCTGCGATAGAACCCGAATAACCTGCGTTGCACAGGGGCCACAGCAAACATGTAAGAGAAGCGATTGCATAGAGAACTCCTTGATGAGTTACACGTTAATAAGAGGTTGAAATTAAGTTTTAACCACATACCTTATTTTTCTAACCATATTTTTAACTAACGACTAATATCAATAACTCTGACTTTACCATTTTCCTGATAAAATGATATAATATAATACACGGAAACGATAGGGTGGAATGCTGGTTTATTCGTATTATTTTTGGGGATAGCTATTATGGAATTAACTCGAATGGGCGAATATGCGATTCGTGGAATGGTATATTTAGCATTGTATCGCGATAAAAAGGTAGTGCTGCTTAAAGATTTATGTATAGCACAAAATACCCCTCGGGCGTTTATGATAAAAATTTTCCAGCAGTTGTCGAAGAAAGGGTTAGTTAAATCGGTTCGAGGGAGTAAAGGCGGATACGTGTTAGCCAGACCCGCTTCACGGATAACGTTACGTGAAATCATTGAAGGGGTTGAGGGACCAATATTTTTAAATCGCTGTTTAATTCGGAACATGGGCTGTGACCGAAGCGAAAAATGTCCGCTATATCCTGTCTGGAAGAAAGCGCAAAAATGTTTACTGGAAGTCTTTGAACAGCATAATTTAGCGGAACTTGCTGACCATGCAGCGAAGTTGTTAAAGAATCAAAAAAACCTAAAATGAAACAGAAGGCAAAAAGCAAAAATCAGATTTGGTTGAATTCTGAAATTTAACTTCTAACTTCTGGTTTTAAATTTTATCATATGGCGAGGACAATATCCCGGAGTCAGCATACTGTTTGGTTTGCTGCGGTAGGTCCGTTATACGAAACGGTTATTTCGAGTCGAGTTCGGTTGGCTCGGAATGTGGCAGGGTATTGTTTTCCGCAACGAGCAAATTCGACTGAACTAGAACAGATTGTACAACTCGCTCTTGCAGCAATGAAACAGACTGACCGATTGAAATCGGCGGACTCTATCTTCCTTGACCAAACATCTAAACTCGATCGGCAGTTTCTCTTAGAACGGCATCTGATTTCGCAGGAACTTTCGAAAGGTGGAAAACAACGGGCGGTTGTAATCAACGAGACAGAAGCGATTAGTGTGATGATTAATGAGGAAGACCATTTGCGACTCCAGTGTATCTACCCCGGATTCCAGATAAAAAATGCCTGGCAGGAAATTAACGCGGTTGATGATGAATTATCGCAATATTTACCCTATGCAGTTCACGCGCATATCGGATATTTAACCGCTTGTCCCACCAATGTTGGAACAGGAATTCGTGCATCTGCTATGCTGCATCTTCCGGCATTGGGATTGACAAAACAGATAGACCGCATCCTGCATTCAATCAACCAACTCGGGTTAACTTTTCGTGGATTATATGGAGAGGGAAGCGAAGTTTATGGAGATTTATATCAGATATCAAATCAGACAACGTTAGGACAATCGGAAGAGACCATCGTTACTAATCTTGAAAATTATGTGAAACAGATTATTGGTCGTGAACAGACTGCTCGGTTTCATTTGCAGAAAGAAATGCGCAGTGAAGTTGAAGATATTGTCTATCGTGCGTATGGTATATTAACACAAGCACGGTTAATTTCCGCGCGCGAAACAATCAATTTGTTATCCCAGGTACGACTCGGCGTAAACTTAGGGTGGATTGATATACCGTTGGTAACGATAAACGAATTGATGTTTATCACGCAACCCGCACATTTACAGCGCCTGTTTGGGAAAGAATTGGATAGCCGAATGCGTGATATTTTGCGCGCGAAATTAATCCGAGAACGACTAACATAACCTAAAAAGATAATTTCGACATTCAAATATCGAAATTCGAAACAAAATCAAACTTGATACCGGCAAATTCGCTGAGGCTGTGAATACCCCCCAAATGTATTCTCTGCGGTTTAATTTTGTTTCGAATTTGTTTTCCTATGAATGGTGCTGAATTTACTGAACGAGCGAAAAAAATCGTAACCCATATTGCCCGGGAAGAAGCTGCACGGCTTGGCCATGATTATATTGGTACAGAACATATTCTGCTCGCATTGTTGCGAGAAGGCAGTGGCGTTGGATTTGAAACAATCCAACGGCTGAATGTTGATATTGATTTACTTCGTCATGAAATCGAAAAGCTAGCAAAACCCGGGAGTAGTGTGCCAACGTTAGGTGATGTCCCCTATACTCCCCGAGCGCGAAAAGTAATTGATTTAGCCCGAGAAGAAGCGCAGAACCTCGGGCATTCATATATCGGGACGGAACATATTCTGCTTGGTCTCATTCGTGAAGGAGAAGGTATAGCATATAAGTCGCTTGATGCATTTGGAATAACCATCGATGCGGCTAGGAATCAAATTATAAGTTTACTCGGTGGAACCCCAGCTTCTGCGGCGGGAGCGAAAAAGAAAAGTAAAACGCCAGCGCTCGATACGTTCGGTCGAGATTTAACGGAACTAGCTCGAGAAAATAAACTTGACCCGGTTATCGGGCGGGAGGATGAAATTGAACGTGTGCTCCAAATCCTCTGTCGTAGAACGAAAAATAATCCCGTGTTAGTCGGTGAACCGGGGGTTGGGAAAACCGCTATCGTTGAAGGGATAGCGCAACGCATTGTCTCCGGAAAAGCGCCGGATATTCTGAGCAATCGGCGATTGTTAACGCTCGATTTAGCGGCGGTTATCGCGGGAACAAAATATCGAGGTCAGTTTGAAGAGCGGATGAAAGCGATTATGCATGAAATCCGCCGGTCAGATGATATCATTTTATTTATCGATGAATTACACACGTTAATTGGTGCTGGTGCCGCAGAAGGGGCGATTGATGCGAGTAGTATGTTAAAACCGGCGTTAGCTCGAGGTGAACTGCAATGTATCGGGGCAACGACGCTGGAAGATTATCGAAAATATATCGAACGTGATGGCGCGTTAGAACGGCGGTTTCAGATGGTTATCGTTGACCCGCCGTCGGTCAATGATACGATTCGCATCCTGAAAGGACTCCGAGATAAATATCAGGAATACCACGATGTAACGATTACGGAAGATGCGATTGAAGCGGCAGCGAAACTTGCTGACCGATATATTAGCGGTCGATTCCTTCCGGATAAAGCGATTGATGTGATTGATGAAGCTGGTGCTCGCGCGAGATTGAAATCCCATATGCGTCCGCCAGATTTTAAAGAGTTAGAAAAAGAAATTGAATCGGTTCGGATCGAAAAAGAAAATGCAATTAAAGCGCAGGAATATGAAAAAGCGGCACGACTGCGCGACCATGAACGAAAACTTCGGCTTCGTTATGAAGTCGAAAAGAAACAATGGGAAGAACGGAAAGCCCAAATCCAGCGGGAAAATATTATCACGGAAGAAGATATCGCTTATATTGTATCGAAATGGACCGGCATCCCGGTCATTAAGCTAGAAGAGAAAGAATCAGAAAAATTATTGCGGATGACCGACGCGTTACGCCACCGGATCGTTGGACAAGATGAAGCGCTTGAAGTTATCTCGCGAGCGATTCGGCGAGCTCGTGCAGGATTGAAAGACCATAAACGACCAGTCGGTTCGTTTATTTTCCTCGGACCGACCGGCGTAGGAAAAACTGAACTAGCGCGGGCCTTAGCGGAATTTTTGTTTGGCGATGAAGATGCGTTGATTCGGATTGATATGTCCGAGTATATGGAGAAATTCGCGGTATCTCGGTTGGTTGGCGCGCCACCAGGATATATCGGTCATGATGAAGGCGGTCAGTTAACCGAAAAAGTTCGACGAAAACCATATAGTGTAGTTCTGTTGGATGAAATAGAAAAAGCGCATCCGGATGTGTTTAACATTCTGTTGCAGGTACTTGATGATGGGAGATTAACCGATGCTACAGGTAGAACGGTTGATTTTCGGAATAGTGTGGTGATCATGACATCGAATCTTGGCGCGCGATTAATCCATCAAAAAGGAACATTAGGATTTCATGGAGCAGGGGCGGAAGCGTCGTATCAACAAATGAAAGAAAAAATTATAGGCGAATTGAAAAAAACGTTCAACCCAGAATTTTTGAACCGGGTGGATGAAGTGGTTGTATTCCATCCACTCGGCAAACCGGAGATAATTAAAATTATCGAATTAATGTTAACCGAGATGAAACAACGATTGGCGGAACAGGGGTTGACGTTGCGATTAACTGAAGCGGCAAAAGAGTTTCTTGGTACTGTAGGGTTTGACCCGACTAATGGCGCACGCCCGTTACGTCGTGCGTTACAACGATATGTTGAAGACCCGTTATCAGAAGAGTTGCTCCGTGGTCGATTTAAAGAAGGCGGAGAGATTATCGCCGATGTTCAGAACGACAAGATTATATTTAATGTCGAAACGAAACCTATCGAAATAGCTTCCAGTCTCACATAAGGACAAGTAATGTTCACGCAACTAGCCGCTTGGGGAAACCGTCAAGGATTACAGAAATTAATTTCCTGTGCAAAGATTTTATTTTGCCTATGCAGTTTTGTTGTTTTTCTTTTTTTCGGTTCTTCTACCGCAGTAGCGCGGGCTAAAATAAGTTCTCCTGATCAGATTCGGTCTATAACCATCACCGGAAATAATCATATTCGGCGCAAGGATATTTTACGTGTGGTTAAGTCGAACGTTGGGCAAACGTATCTGCAGTCAGCGGTGGAAGAAGACCTACGGCAAATATACCAGCTCGGTTATTTTGCCGATGTGAAGCTTGATGTAGTCAAAAAACCAGATGGTGTAGCGATAACGTTTGTTGTAAAAGAGAATCCGATAGTTACGGATATCGTTTTCGTTGGGAATAAGACGTTCCGGGCAAAACGATTAAAATCGGAAATCGGTTTTCGCAAATCAGCGGTGTTAACCTCAGATACTTTGGATGACTATGCTGAAAAAATCAAACGGTTTTATGATAGTAAAGAAATTGAGGCTGAGGTTACCGGAACCATTGAACCAGTCACTGCGGATTCTTGCCGACTCCGCTATACGATAACCGAACATAAACGGCAGAAAATTATCCGGCTTGAAATTCTCGGCAATGAACATATAAAGACTCACCGGTTGCTTAAAAAATTAAAAAGTAGAAAAAGTTGGTGGATTGTTCGCCGATATTATAATCCAGAAGATATCGCTAGCGATTGTGTAACGATAGAAAGGTTGTATAAAGATGAAGGATTTCTCCGAGTGAAAGTGACCGCACTTGACCCAGAACCAGTTCATGGTCAAGATGGGGTTCGAGTCTGTTTTAAGGTCGAAGAAGGAACAGTATATAGCTGGAGGAATATTACGATTGCTGGAAATACATTATTTTCAACGAACGAGTTGCAACGGTATGTTCAGTCGAGTTCAGGAGCGCGATATAGTCAGACGATTCTCGAAAGAGATATCGTTCGGATATACGAACATTATGCGAATCTCGGATATATTCAAACGGAAGTTAAACCGCAACTTGAACTGGATGATAACAATCATACGGTTAACGTTACCTATAGCATTTTTGAGCGACCGCGGTGTTATGTCGGGGAAATAAATATTCTCGGATTTAAACTAGAAGAATCCCGCACAATGGAAGAGGTTCCGTTAAAGACAAAACAGAAGGTAATATTACGCGAGGTAACTTTGCAGCGGGGAGATGTTATGAGCCGGAATGAAATCCTCAAATCGCAGCAGAGACTTTACAATTTAGGATTTTTCGATCGGGTAAGTATTATTCCAGAACCGACCGTAGCGGAAGATACAATGGATTTATCTATTGCGGTAATCGAGAAGAAAACAGGGAATATTATGCTGGGTGGGGGATATAGTAGTGAGAAAAAAGCAGCGTTATACCTCGATATTTCTGAACTAAATCTGTTAGGTACTGGGCGACAGGTTCGGGTTCATACCGAAATCGCAGAAGAAGGAACCGATTATAGTTTAACTTTTCGTGATCCCTATTTTCTTGATACGCCATGGACGGCCGAGTTCGCGATATTCCGTGAAAGTCTAGAGCGAAGTCTAACTAGTACTCCGTTCGAATATGATTCAACCGGGAATCAGGTGTATTCGGAAAGTTCATCACATGATTATCAGGAGAAAAAGACTGGCGCAACTTTGTTTGTTTCGTATCCCATCAATCAGAACTTGCGGTTGACTACCCAATTAAAACATGTTAAATTTTCCTTAACTCCAGAAGAAGAAGGGTATATCATTCCGAGCATTGTCGGACCAACTGAATCGATAACACATAGCATTACCCCAGGAATCATTTATGATACCCGGGACAATTATCTCTGGCCGACACGCGGAAGTCGGTATGTAGCGAATATTGAAATTGCTGGTGGTCCATTTGGTGGCGATAATAATTATATAAAATATTATGGTGAATCGTGTTGGTATAAACGACTTGGGCACCAAGTTGTCGGAGCGTTACGAGTTCGTGGTGGATATATAGCCCCCTATGATGATACTGACGATGCGCCGTTACCGGATCGATTTTATCTCGGTGGGGCGAATTCGTTACGCGGATATGATTTTCGCGGGGTATCACCCCGGGTAACCTATATTGATGAAGACCAGCAGGAGGTCTTGGAAGTGAATGTAGGTGGTGATGTAATGCTCAATGCGAATGTAGAGCTCCGGCGTCCGCTAGTGGATAGAATTTATGGAATAGTTTTTCTTGATGCAGGAGGGGTTTGGCGTAAGATTGATGATGTAAATTTCGATGAGGTTCGCTATGGAGTTGGTGCTGGGATTCTGTTCAATCTGTTTTTCGGCACTATCCAGTTAGGATACGGAATTCCAATCAATACCCAATCTGGAGACGAAACGCAAGGGTTTTATTTTACGTTCGGGTCAACCTTTTAATGCATACCTAAAGCTAAATCTGATATCGATTTACCCAGGGAAACTATACGAAGTAGAGTTAGGAGGACATTGGTATGAGCAATTTTATGCGAGTTATTGTGATAACCAGCATTGTGGTGACAATCGGAGTACTCGCCTTAGCGCAACCGATGGATACAACGATGCGAGCGATACCAACTGCTGCTTCGGAAAGTAGCAAAAAACCAGAACAAAAGATTGGGGTCGTAGATGTTTTTAAAGTATATAAATCTTGGGACGTCCAGAAGAAAGCAGATGCTGAATTTCAGCCATTGCGGGATAAACTGCAGGAGCAAGATAAACAGATTAGCGCGCTGAAAGAGGATTTAAGAAAACAAAAGAGTGTTCTGAAACCGGAAGAAATTGCTAAACGAGAAGCGGCAATAAAATCTGCAGAACGTGAACTGCGTGATAACATTGAAGACCTATCAGCCAAAATAGATAAAACTGCGGAAGAGCTGACGAAAGAATTAGAGATTAACCTACATAAGATCTATACGATACTGGCTGACCAGGAAGGATATACCTTGATACTAGATAAACGAGCGGTGCGGTATTATCGTCCAGAAATGGATTTAACCGAGCGGATAACGAACCTATTAAATACCATAGCCTCAACGACAGGAACGGCGACGGATACGACAAAAACTTCCATGAGTAAACCTGTTCCAGCAGCAACGTCATCTGCGACGACCGCAACATCTACGGGAAGTAAGAAAACCAAGTAAGCAGCATTGATGTTGGCAATTGAATTGTTCTTAGCAAAAGCGAGACGATATCAATATTGCAGATAACTTTGGTTATATGTCTCCGTTGTAATAAACAGGAGAAAAGTGGTACAATACACTTATGCAAAAAACCGTTCGGGAAATAGCAAAACAATTAGGTGCAACATTTGAAGGAGATGGTGACACACTTATTGATAGTGTAGCGGGAATTCGAGAAGCTGGACCGGGTCAGCTTAGTTTTATCGCGAACGCAAAATATTTTGCTGATGTAGAACATACGCGGGCGTCAGCTTTGATAGTTCCGGAGAATGCGGAGTTAAAATTTCGACCGATAATTCGTAGTGCACAGCCGAAATTAGCGTTTATTAAAGCAATGGAATTATTTGCACCACCTTCGCCCCCTATAGTTCCAGGAATAGATGCAACGGCGGTGCTCGCGCATAATGTCGAACTTGGTACCGATGTTTATATCGGACCGAATGTCGTGATTGAAGAAGGGGTTCAGATTGGTGACCATAGTATCATCTATGCCGGGACTTACATAGGTAGAGGCAGCAAACTCGGTTCACAAACCAGAATATATCCGAATGTAACTATCTGGGAAAAGGTTAGTATTGGTAATCGCGTGACGATCCATAGCGGAACAGTAATAGGCTGTGATGGATTTGGCTATACCGAGACTAATGGGATGCAATATAAAATGCCGCAGTTAGGAACCGTGTTGATCGAAGATGACGTGGAAATAGGTGCAAACGTTACGATAGACCGTGCTGCGTTAGGGAGAACCTGGATAAAAAAAGGAACGAAAATAGATAATCTCGTGCATATTGCGCATAATGTAGTGATCGGCGAACATGCTATAATTGTTGCTCAAGTAGGTATTTCCGGTAGTGTAGAAATCGGTGACCGGGTAACTCTTGCCGGACAAGCTGGTATTGCTGGGCATTTGAAAATCGGTTCCGGAACTACGGTCGCGGCAAAAAGCGGGGTGACGAAAAGTATCCCGCCGAACGTTTGTGTTTCAGGATTTCCTGCACGGTTACATCGGCAGGAACAACGAATTCAAGCGCATGTCCAGCGACTACCAAAATTAGTTGAAAAAATCAAAATTTTGGAACAAAGAATTGAAGAATTGGAGCAGAAACTTAGCCATCAGGGCGCAAAATCGCAACGAAAAAAGAAACAATGAAGAGTTTCTTTTTCAGCGATCCTGATGTCTCTGGGGCTGAAATATTCACAATGGAAAAACAACGGACAATTAGACAATCCGTGGTATATTCCGGTATCGGATTGCATACGGGGAACGAAACGACCGTAACCTTTCATCCGGCACCGGAAAATTATGGGGTACGGTTTGTAAGAACCGATTTAGACCATGCGCCAGAAATCCCCTGTGATATTGACCATGTCATTGATATTACCCGGGGAACCACATTAGGAACTGATTCGGTTAAGGTTCATACAGTAGAACATATTTTAGCTGCGGTAGCTGGGTTAAGTATAGATAATCTCCGGATTGAAGTAAATGCAAACGAGCCCCCGGTCGGAGATGGAAGTTCTATTCCGTTTGTAGAGAAATTACTCGAAGTTGGAATTGTTGAACAATCTGCACCGAAACGTTATTTCCAACTCAAAGAACCACTATGGTTAACCTTTTCCGACGATGTTTATCTCGTTATGCTACCGGCAGACGAATTGAAAATAACCTATACGGTATCATATCAACATCCGCTCCTAAAATCACAATTTGCTTCTTTTGTTATTAACAATGGGATATTCACCACTGAAATTGCTCCCGCGAGAACATTTTGTTTTCTGCATGAAGTAGAAGCCTTACGCCAGCAAGGATTGATTAAAGGAGGCAACCTGAATAATGCAGTTGTTATCGGTGAGGATACGATTTTAAATGATTCATTAAGGTTCGAAAACGAATTTGTGCGCCATAAAATATTGGATTTAATTGGCGACCTCTATTTATTAGGTCAGCCAATTAAGGGGCATGTTATAGTCGTTAAATCCGGACATGCGTCTAACGTTAAACTGGTTCAACGACTTCGTCAGCTGGCAAAACGGCAAGCCGCAGGAATTACCATCAAACCGACACCAATTTCGCGACCGGTAGTTGCGCCGCTCGATATTTCGCGCATCCAACAAATTCTTCCGCATCGATATCCATTCCTATTGGTCGACCGAATCCTCGAATTAGAAGAAGATAAACGTGCGGTTGGGATTAAGAATGTTACCGCCAATGAACATTTTTTTGTCGGTCATTTCCCTGGACATCCGGTTATGCCAGGCGTTCTGCTTATCGAAGCAATGGCGCAGGTTGCTGGTGTTTTGATGTTAAGTAAATCCAACAATGAGGGAAAACTGGCTTACATTCTTGGTATTGATAATGCGAAGTTTCGTAAAACCGTTGTTCCAGGCGACCAGTTGCGGTTTGAAGTTGAAGTGAAACGGCTCAAAGAACGAACCGGGAAAGTGCAAACCTATGCGTTCGTTGAAGATAAAATTGTTGCGGAAGCAGAGTTAACCTTTTCACTGGTTGAAGTATAACTAAAATAAAAACAGGTACGAAATCCGAAGGTTAGGTTACAAAAATATCTAAAACAAAGTTGAAGTTGGTTTCAATCTAAATCTAATAGAATATTTATTGAGAATTTAGCTTATTTCAAATTATTATTAAATTTAAAGAGGGGGTAGTTAGAGAATGTATAAAATAGCTGTTATCCCAGGTGATGGGGTGGGCCCGGAAATTATTAATGAAGGGTTGAAGGTATTAAATGCGGTATCAAAAATTGAACGGTTCAGTTATGAAATAATCCATTATCCGTTTGGCGGAGACCATTATTTAAAAACTGGCGAGTTATTACCGGATTCCGCTATTGAAGAATTTAAACAAGCAGATGCAATTTATCTCGGAGCCATCGGCCATCCGGGAGTACCGACCGGAATTTTAGAACGCGGGATATTATTAACGTTACGATTTAAACTCGACCAGTATATCAATCTACGACCAATTAAGTTATATGCGGAACAGTTCTGCCCGTTAAAAGATAAAACTCCTGCGGATATAGATTTTGTCGTGGTTCGTGAAAACACTGAGGGAGCGTATGTTGGCATGGGCGGTGTGTTTAAAAAGGGGACACCGGATGAAATCGCTATTCAGGAAGATGTGAATACCCGAAAAGGAGTAGAACGCTGTGTTCGATACGCATTCGAATTGACCAGAAAACGTAACAAGATGAAGAAATTAACGTTATGCGACAAATCGAATGTATTGACCTATGGTCACGATTTATGGCAGCGGGTATTTAAAGAGGTTGGTGCGGAATATCCGGATATAAAACAGGATCATGCCCATGTCGATGCGATCACCATGTGGTTTGTTAAGAATCCGGAATGGTTTGATGTTATTGTTACCCCGAATATGTTTGGTGATATTATTACCGATTTAGGTGCGATGATTCAAGGAGGTATGGGCATTGCGGCATCAGGAAATTTGAATCCGCAAGGGGTATCAATGTTTGAACCAATTCACGGTTCTGCTCCGAAATATACTGGCAAGAATATGATTAATCCATTAGCTGCTATTGCCGCTGGTGGAATGATGTTGGAGCATCTTGGAGAATTGAATGCAGCGAAACGTATTGAACAGGCGATTATTAAAATTATGACAGAAGGATATATTAAGACGTTATCGGCAAGTAGCGACCCGGGAACATCTCAAATTGGAGATATGGTTGCACAATTTGCAACTCAATAAAAAACGAAACAAAATTTAACCTCAGAATACGCTTAGTCCACAGAGAATATATCTTTAAGGATACTAAAAAATATTTTCCAATGTATCGGAGAATGGAAGAACCGGTGAACCCACGACATTTTTCTTTCATTCTCCTCTCATATTTTTATCATCCTTCGATTTCAGTTTCCCGAAGATATTTAGCTGCTTCTTCTGGTGGCGTTGGATTGATATAAAATCCGGTTCCCCATTCGAATCCGGCAACTTTCGTTAATTTAGGCATAATTTCAATATGCCAATGATAAAAAGGCAGTTCCGGTTCACTTAATGGAGCGCAATGAATCATAAAATTATATGGCGGGTCATTTAGCGCATTACGCAGTTTACCTAATACCCCTTTCAAGATTGCTGCCAGTTCGGTTACCTCCCCCTTTTTTAAATGCTCAATATTCGCCCAATGTTTTTTCGGTAGGATCCAGACCTCAAACGGAAACCGACTTGCAAACGGACAAAACGCAATAAAATCTTGGTTCTCAAGAACCATTCGTATCCCTGAAGACAGTTCCTGCCGAACAATATCACAGAACACGCACCGTTCTTTATACTCATAATACTCTCGTGCACCATTGAGTTCTTCGCGGGCACGTTTCGGCACAATCGGGGTAGCAATAATCTGGCTATGGGTGTGTTCAAGCGATGCGCCGGCAGCGCTCCCATGATTTTTAAAAATAATAATATACTTAAATCGCGTATCTTTCGCTAAATCAATGTATCGATCCCGAAATGCCCAGATGACTTCTTGGATATATTTTTCGTCTAATGTAGCGAAACTTGCAAAATGGTCCGGCGATTCAATTACCACTTCATGTGCCCCAATACCGTTCATTTTATCGTACATTCCTTCACCTTCACGATTTAAATCTCCTTCAATTTTCAACGCCGGAAATTTATTCGGAACAACCCGCACCCACCATCCGGGACCGTTTTTTTGTGTTCCTGGCTCGCGATACGCTAATACTTCAGGCGGCGTTTTATCTTCATTTCCATAGCAAAACGGACAGAATTCAGCTTGCTTTTTATCCGGTTCAGCGCCAAAATCTGATGGCCGTTTCCCGCGTTCAGATGCGATAATAACCCACCGACCTATAACCGGGTCTTTTCTTAGTTCTGGCATAAGATGCTCCTTAAAAAGGTCAGAGGTTAGAACTCAGTTTTCATTTGTTTTTTCGTAATGTCTGACTTCTAACTTCTGACATCTTTTTTCTAATAGCACTACGGCAATAGCAGCAATTCCTTCACCCGCACCAAGCGGTCCGATTTTTTTTGCGGTGGTTGCCTTAATATTGATTGCAGTTGGGTCAGATAGATGTAGTACTTGCCGTAACTGCATTTGCATTGCTGCGATATATTCGCTTAATTTCGGTTCTTCCGCGATAATCGTTACATCAATATTGCCAATTGTATATTCCGATTGCTCGAGTTGATGGACAACCCGTTCTAACAATTTCAGACTCGATATCCCCATCAATTCTGGCTTTCCGACACCGAATATCCGGCCGATATCGCCGGCACCTAATCCGCCCAGAATAGAATCTATTATAGCATGAATCACGACATCAGCGTCAGAATCACCATCGAGTCCTTTATGGAACGGGATTTTTATTCCACCAAGAAATAAATCTCGCCCTGAAACCAGCGGGTGTATATCAAACCCATAACCGATTCGAAAATTCATAATATATAAAGCTCAAATTTTCTGATATCTAAATGGTTACCTTTAGGTTTATCAATGGCACCTGCTTGTCAAAATCGTTTCTGCTAGAACCATATCTTGCTGAGTAGTGATTTTTATATTGGTTACCGGACCCGGAACAAGAGTTACGGGAATACCACGATATTCTAATATCCCGGCATCGTCAGTAGATTTCCTATTTTTATTTCGCGCATCCTGATATGCTTCGAATAAGAGAGTAAATTTAAATACTTGCGGTGTCTGAACGCACCAAAGGTTATCTCGGGGTATCGTTTTCTGAATAATTAGGTTCGCATCAGCTAATTTGACCGTATCAGTTATTTTCGTTGCAATACAAGCGGCGCCAGTCCGCCGAGCGATTTGAATGGTATCGCGAATCATTTTTTCTGTGATAAATGGTCGAACTCCATCGTGAATGAGAACCAATTCCAAGTTGCGGTTCGGGAGTTGTGATTCGTGCAATAATCGGAGCGCATTCCAAACCGAATCGGTTCGTTCTTCACCGCCGGCAATAATATCAGTTATTTTATCGAACCGTTCTTTCTGCAGAATTTGACGTTCAACTAGATTAATTTGCCCTGCAGGTACAACTAAAATTATCCGATTAATATACCGACTGTGATTAAGTACCCTTAACGGGTACACGACAAGCGGTTTCCCAGCAAGAAGCGAAAACTGTTTTTTGGTTTTACGCCCGAACCGAGTACTCGCTCCCGCAGCAACAACTATTGCGGCTGTTTTCATAATACAAACCAAAAGCCAGATGGCAGAAACCTAATACATTGCTTTCTGCCTGCTACCCCAGCTAATTTTTATTCAGCAACTCCGGCAATTTTCGCAAATACCATTCTCCCTGCTGGGGTTTGCAATACGCTGGTGACGGTAACATCAACTTTCTGATTGATATACTCTTTTCCGCTATCTATTACGACCATCGTCCCGTCGTCTAGATATCCAACCCCCTGATTATATTCTTTTCCTTCACGAAGCACAAATACTTTCAATTCTTCACCTGGGAGCACAACCGGCTTTAACGCATTCGCTAATTCATTGATATTCAATACCGTTATACCTTGCAATTCAGCCACTTTATTCAGATTATAATCATTCGTTATGATACTCGCTTGCATCGATTTAGCTAGTTCGACGAGTTTATGGTCAACCTCGTTGATGGTCGGAAAATCCTGTTCTACAATTTCAACTTGCAAATCGCCTTTCTGCAAACGGTTCAGGATATCCAACCCGCGCCGACCACGTTTCCGTTTCATCGGATCCGGAGAATCGGCGATATATTGGAGTTCTTTTAACACGAACCGTGGAATGATAAATTTACCTTCCATAAACTTTGTCGCCGCGATGTCAGCAATTCGGCCATCAATAATCGTGCTGGTATCAAGAATTTTTTTATTTAGCTCCCCGCTCGGTCGGGTTACCACAATACCCGCATCTTCCCAGCTGATATGTTCCGCTTTTTTAATTCCCAGGGCGAACCCGAGATAACCTAGCCCAAGATTTAATAAAATTTGAAGTAATGGAGATATAAATCGGTCGGTAATAAATGATGATAATGCGTATGCTAATAAATTTGCGGAAATAAGCCCAGCTAATAAACCGAATACTCCTACCGTAAGCTGTTTGATTCGCGCACGGCGTAATAAATATTCTAATCCGATAATAATCGCCACGAACCCTATTGCTCCTACGGTAGAGATAATAGCATAATATAAATTATGATAATATTGATATACAAGATAAAATACTGCACTTGTACTTCCTACAAGAAATAATATTCGAACAACCCATAAGAACATCTCAATCACCTCCTTTCTTAAGATTTAACGTAGAGAAGTTATATCTTACGACTGCATCAATGCAACCTCTAACGCTTCCGCAACCGTTTGAACCCCATACACCGTAAATTCGGATATTAAATTCAACCCCGAAAGATTGCTTTGAGCCATAACCGCTCCGGTAAACCCGAGATGGATAGCTTCTTGAATCCGTTTATCAATAAAATTAACTGAACGCACTTCACCGGATAACCCCACTTCACCGATCGCAACTAAATTCGCGCAAACTGGCCGGTTACGGAAACTCGATGCTAATGCTAAAATGATTCCTAAATCTACGGCCGGTTCTTCAATCTTAACCCCACCAGCAACGTTAACAAAAACATCATTGCCGGCTAAATTTAAACCTATCCGCTTTTCCAATACTGCAATTAAAAGGCTAACACGGCGTACATCTACTCCGGTCGCCATCCGGCGTGGAATACCAAATCCCGATCCTGGACTGGTTAACGCCTGAATCTCTACCAGAATCGGGCGAGTGCCTTCCATACTCGGAACCACAACTGAACCGCTAGCGTGCTTTGGTCGTTCGGACAAAAGTATCTCCGAAGGATTGGTTACTTCAATCAATCCTTTCTCTCGCATTTCAAATATCCCGAGTTCATTAGTTGATCCGAAGCGGTTTTTAACTGAACGAAGTATCCGGTGCCGATGGAACCGTTCACCTTCAAGATATAGAACTGTATCTACCAAATGTTCAAGGGTTCTTGGTCCCGCAAGAGAACCATCTTTTGTCACATGCCCGACCAGAATAATAGCTATTCCTGTTCCTTTTGCCAAATACATCAACTGCGTTGCACATTCCCGAACTTGACTAACACTTCCTGGAGCAGAAGCGAGTTCAGAATTATAGATAGTTTGAATTGAATCGACAATAACCAATTTCGGGTTAATCTGCTGAATCTGAGAACAAATTTTATCTAAATTTGTCTGCGATAATACGACAAGATTTGATGAAATCGAGCCTAATCGGTCAGCGCGTAACTTGATTTGGTTAACCGACTCCTCTGCAGATACATAAAGTACTACTCCATAACGTTCAGCAATCGCATTTCCGCATTGCAGTAATAGCGTTGATTTTCCAATGCCGGGTTCTCCGCCCAGTAATACTAATGAACCCAATACAAACCCACCGCCGAGAACACGGTCAACTTCATTAATGTTAGTCTCCAATCGCTCCTGTGGTTCCTGCAAAATCTCATTCAACCGAACCGGAACCTGTTCAGCTTCTATTTCAGCAAAACGCTGGCTAACCCGCGATTCAGTTTTTACAGAAAACGGTTCGAATTCTTCAACCAACGAATTCCAGGCATCGCAATGCGGGCATTTTCCAACCCACTTTAAACTTTCTCCGCCACATTGCTGACAGACAAATTTGGTTCGTATCTTACCCATACCTGTTACAAACCCCAGCATACCTAAAACATTGATACACCATTACTGGATAGCTTTCTCCATGCAGCAGTCGTCTAGTACCTAATTTTTACTCCAGCATTCGATTTTACATCTCGCGTTATGTCCTGGGCACCAAACACGAGATACCAATATGAAAAAAGATGTAATTCACTATCGAAATCCAATCGCGGTTCTTCTTCAGTTACCCCAACCGTTTTGAAACCAAGTTTCAGATTATCGCTAAAAGCGCGATAATCTAGTCCGACTGCCGCTTCCGATTCCAATACGCCGAGTTTAACATCCCAGTTATTTAATGATTTCGCAAACAATAAATTCACTTTCGGGTCGTGTCCGATATCGCTGACGCCGCCGAGATAATATTTTCCTTTACTAGGATTAAATCGGATATCAATATCATTTCGCCATCGGTCTAGCTTATCATAATAGCGCAGGTCATATTCAAAATTAATGTTGGTAAAGAAATCACCGGTTTTCCCAGCGACATCTTTTATGGCGTCCGCTGCTTGTTTAACTGACCCGAGCGTAGAAGAAGTATGTTCGTAAAGGTTCGGGTCATTAATGAGCTTCCCGATAGTACCTTGACCAGATTCGATTTTTTCTGTCATCGCATTGATTTTTTCCATTGCCTTTTTAAAATCATCTGAAGCAGACCGGAAATTTTTTATCGTTGCATTCAGTTCCGGTTGATTTTCCGCCAGGAGCGAACTCATGTGCTGCGTGATTTTATCTAAATTTTCTATAATCCGGTCAATGTTCTTATGGATAGTATCCGCAGTTGCGGAAAAATCACTTACTGTCGATTTGATTTCTGCTCGGTTTTCCTTAATAATGGCATCAACGTCGCTAACAACCAGTTTCATTTGTTCAGTCAATGTTTTGAGGTTTGTAGCGAAGGTTTCTAAATCTCCCTGCCTACGAGCGAGAATCCCATCGATTTTTGCGGAAATCGAATCGAGCCGAGTTATAAAGTTGGTAATCGAATGTTTGGTTTCTTCTTTCGTTACCACTTCAGAAATCGCTTGAATGGTTTTCGCTAAATCTTCACTAATTTGTTTACTTGCAGCTAAAATATCTTCCATCTGTAACGGATTCTGTCCATTAATGCTATCACCGTCGGCAAGAAGTGGAGATCCCGGTGAGCCGGCATAAATCTCAACATATTTTTCACCCATCAGCCCCATTGTGGCAATAAACGCTCGTGCATCACGATGGATCTGAGCGGTTTTTGCGAGTCGGAGTTCGACTTCAATCGCAGGTTTATGTTCCGGAACAATCCGGATATCTTTGACGATACCAACTTTGACTCCTCCAAGTCGAACTGGAGCACCACGTTCAATCCCGCTAACGAAATCGAAGTATAATTTTATCGTATAGGTTTTTCCAAACCAGGTAAATTTACCAATCATCAATGTCCCGATAACAAGAATCCCAACAGCGATAATCGTTAATATCCCCACTTTAGTTTCCGCACTTAACTTTGCCATAGATTATTCCTCCCGATATAATATGGTTCGCAATATATCGTTACGTATACGTAGTAGCGGTAGTAACTACGTATCGGGTTTAACTTTGGCTTAATCCGCAATGAACGTCAATTCTACCTGATACGATAACCCTCCTTCACTCTAGCTGTTTTCGAAAAAGATGTCATTGAGTATATAAGTATATATAAATTTTACCTGAGACTAGTTATTCTCAATATACGTCTTTATGATATTTCGTACAATCGGTTCTTTTTTTAACGCTGCGGTTGCCTCCGCTACGCTAAATCGTCCCGTCGCTAATAGCATTGCCGTCGGAACAATTTTTTCTTTACCAGTAGCAGCATTAATATGGGCGGATATCGGCGCAGTTTTCTGCGATTCGGTCAGACGATTGGTTCCATAAATCGCTTTTAACATACATTCCATTGCGTTCCGTTTACTCACCTTCATGATATCAGAGATAATATTCATCGTCCGATAATATAATTTATTGTTGCTTATTTTCAAATCAATCATTCGATTCTGATAGATTTTACCAGCAAGAATATGGCCGCCAGTAGTTATGGCGTTCAGAATTAGTTTCATAGCAAATTCCGAAAACGCTTGGTGTCCATCAGCGGTTAACGATGAGCAAGAAAGTCGTGGGGTAACCAGGGTGTCTACTCCTGCAATCTGTTTATCCGTTCCATTTATAATGATTGCTCCAGTATAGGCATTATGTGCCTGGCTTTTTTTCAGTAGGGTAACAAACCGGTTAGGTATCTTCGTTTCGCCGAGATAGAGAACCGTATCATGTCGTGTTAACTTCGGTAATTTATGTGTAATAAATTCTTCAATTCCAATTCGATACTGCGGACCTACCGCACTTAAATCATTTCCGGTTTCGAGTAACCCGTACCAACCGTGATCAATGAATCCACGCACATCATCGAACTCTGCGCCAAACGTTGGTGGACATTCCGACGCGTCAATAATTCCCAGGATAGCATATGGTGCCAATCCAAGATAATAGATGTGTCCCTTATTACGTAGCGTATATCCAGCACGATGCACCAATGCGGATATTGCGTCTAGCTCACGATAGGTTTCTGTTCGCGTGATTTCATATTGCTGAAGCAGAGATTGAATTTTAGATTTCACAGTTGGAATTTGAGTTTTGGAATAGGGTATTTTATCTAATATTCCACTTTTTTCAAACGCTAAAGTAAAAATCAGTTCTAAAATAATTTTGGTTGCCGAACCGCTTTTCATTCTCGTTGACCCGGTTATCGGTTCCGGTCCGATAATGGGATTGAGAATTAAACAGTTCTTTTTCCGATGAATAGAATGGACGACATCGAGAAAGGTTTTATCCCAGTTTTCAATTGGAACATTTCGTGCTGCTTCTGTCGGATTGAATCCGAGCAGAACGCTGAAAATATTTTTACGGTTGGCAGTATAATTCAACTGTCCGGCGATGTAGGGCGCTGAAAACCCGCAGGTGACTCCGAAGTATGCTACAAGTTCAGCATCTGAAATAATCGAGGTTAAATCGGTTACCGCCTGGTTCGGGTCATCTTCAGCTCCTTCCTGCGCTTGAATTAACGCTTTATCCCCGCCAGCAATTAGATAATTGAATATCGGCGGATGACCGGATTGTTTGAGTATCCGATTAAACGTTCGTGAGATAAACATCGCTAATCGACCGCTGGTTCCCGCTCCGGAAATAACAATCGCTTTCTTTCTTTTTGCTTTTACTACGGGAACAATTCTATCAACTGCTACTTCAATTCTATTCAGGATCTCCGTATCGTTTAATCCAGGATAAATTGAATATCCATTAAAAATCTGACTATCGGTTTGTCGAAAAAGCCGAACAATACCTGTCGGGTCAGCGATATCGATATTGCTCGTTAATTCATTAGGTGTTTCAGTTATTGGCAGTTCCATGGTTAAAGGTCATTTGTTGGATTTAACATAACATTCTATTTTACTTTATTTTTTGAGATTTAGCTACTTATCCTGCTTAAGTTGACGAGACTAACTATCTTTCGCTACGATATTTAGCTAATACTGAAAAGATAACACTATGGATATTGGAGATTTTTTGTTATCTTTACATAAATTCTGGTGAGACAAGGAGTAAAGTGTAACAAACGATTATGATCCAAGCTGTGATTTTCGATATGGACGGTATTATTATTGATAGCGAACCGTTACAAATGATTGCAATTAATCAGGTTATGGCTCAATGGAATATCCAATTGTCAGAGATAGAATTCCAGAAAATGATAGGTCGGAAATTAGCGGATGATTTTTCTGAAATACAACGGCAATATCATATTCCGGTAGATTATGCTACGTTTGCCCAGCAGAAAAGAGCAGCATATCATTCGATTTTAGCGAAAAATCTAGTTGAAATGCCTGGATTATCGCCATTATTAGAACGATTATTAGCCGCAAAGTTTCGATTAGCCGTCGCATCGAGTTCAGTTCGAACAGATGTTGATATGGTCTTAACCGGGTTAAATATCAAGGACAAATTTGAAGTTATCGCTAGTGGAGATGAGGTTAAAGAAGGAAAACCCAATCCAGCATTGTTTCTCCTAGCTGCGAGTCGATTGAATCTTCCGCCATCGAATTGTGTAGCAATAGAAGATAGTAACCCTGGACTTCGCGCCGCGAAAGATGCAGGGATGAAATGTATCATTGTTCCGCATCAACATACACGAAACCAGGATTTTTCGCGAGCGGATATCATAGTTGATTCGCTAGATGCGATTTCCATAGAATTAATTCAAACCTTATAGCAGCAGGTCAAAGATGTATGCTGAAATTTATTGTTCAGCATTTGGCAATATATTTTTCTTGAATGAACCTTTGCGACATTGAGAAACAATGGTAAATTTTTGTTTTTTTGGATTTTGTGATATTATTAAATTTTAAGTATATCAGGCGATTAACCCGCAGATGGCGGTGATTAGGTGTTTCCGTAAACGTTAAGAAGATTTTTATAATCATTATTATTTATGAAAGTTACGATTCAATGGCTGAAAGAATATGTTGATTTTTCCTTAACCCCGGAACAATTAGCGGAACAGCTAACCGACGCAGGGATTGAAGTGGTTTCAGTAACCTCGAATCCGTATGACTCCGACGATTTTGTTCTTGAGTTAGAAATCACAGCGAATCGACCGGATTTGTTAAGTGTTATTGGGGTCGCTCGCGAGATTAGCGCGTTAACTGGTAGTCCATTGAAAGAACCAGAAATAAAAATTATTGAAAGTGATCCGCCGGTAGAAACTTTAGCAACGGTAACTATCTTGGCTCCCGAGCTTTGTCCGAGATATAGCGCTCGAGTTATCACCGGTGTTAAAATCGGTCCATCACCGGATTGGCTCGTGAAACGGCTTACAGCGGTTGGAGTTCGAACGATTAATAATGTCGTTGATGTAACCAACTATGTTCTTATGGAATATGGTCATCCGATGCATGCGTTCGACTTAAATTGTTTAGACGGACATAACATAGTCGTTCGCACTCCCTACCCTGGTGAAACATTAAAAACCCTTGACGAACAGGAACGATTGATAACTCCGGAGATGTTGGTTATCGCAGATGGGAAGAAACCGGTAGCGTTAGCTGGAATTATGGGCGGAGCGAATTCGCAGGTGGTTAACTCTACCACCGATATATTACTTGAATCAGCATATTTCAATCCAGTTTCAACGCGGAAAACCGCTTCTGCATTAGGATTGAAAACAGAAGCATCGTATCGGTTCGAACGCGGAGCTGATCCGGAAGGAACCATTCCAGCAGTGAATCGGGGAATCCAGCTAATTCAAAAGTTAGCTGGGGGGCGAATCGCCCGAGGAATTATTGATGTTTATCCGAAACCAATCGTATCTCCTACAAGTATTACTTTACGCGTTTCGCGAACCAACCATATTCTAGGTACTAAATTAGAATTAGATGCAATTCAAGATATTCTCGTTCGATTACAGCTTTCGCCAACAATTATTGATGTGGATACGTTGCAGGTGAGAATCCCAAGTTTCCGCAGAGATATATCCCGAGAAATAGATTTAATTGAAGAAATCGCTCGGATTTATGGTTATAATCGTATCCCGACAACTACTCCTGTGATCCATATTATGCCGTATACCGATACTTACCATCGGAAAACGGAACGGGTTATTCGGAACCAGATGATATCCGCTGGATTCTATGAAGCGGTTAACCATTCCCTAGTTGACCCTATTGAATGGCAAAAACTCGGTTGGGATTCGACCGCTGCCATCTCGTTAAAAAATCCGATGAGCGTTGAACAATCAATCGTTCGAACATCGCTTCTCCCGAGTTTACTGCGCAACCTTGCAGATAACATCAAACAAGGGGCAAATGAAGTTGCGTTATTTGAGTTAAATTATGTCTATGAAGAAGATACGAATCCTCCGCAAACGAATGTTCCAATTAAGAAATCCAATCCTTACCGTCAGATAACCAACCTTGCAGCAGTACTGTATCGTAAACTGAGCGGACAAAGTTGGAATGAACCATTCACCTATCCAGATTTTTATTATTTGAAAGGCGTAATCGAATCGGTATTAGAAGCATTAGAGATAGATAGTACCAGGTTGAATTATCATGCTATTCAGCGAACGTTTCTCCATTCAACACGCGCCGCTGAGATTAAAGTCGGGAAGCAAAGCATCGGTTTAATTGGACAACTAGCAAATTCTATCGCTGGGAAACTGGATATTAAAAAAGAGACGTTTTTGTTTGAACTTAATCTGGATGCAATATATAATTTACCGAAAAGACAGCGGCAATATCAGCCATTACCGAAATATCCGGCAGTAATTCGAGATGTTTCGTTATTGGTTCCCAATTCCGTTAGTTCAATCCAAATCACATCGTTAATTCAATCAGTGGTTAAAGAAAATATTGCCGGGATTGAACTGTTTGACGTATATTCCGGAGATAAAATTCCGGCTGGGTTTCGGTCATTATCATATCGGATAACCTATCGTGCAGATGACCGCACGTTATCCGATGAAGAAGTGAACCAGCTCAACCAGCAAGTACTCCAAACATTAATAGAAACATTAGAAATCAAAATAAGATAACGTGATAACGTCGGAACGAAAGAACGGAGAAAAGAAAGAATCGTGAGTAGTACACGATTGCTGTTCGAGTGTTCTTTCGTTCTTTAGTTCATCCGTCAAGAAAATATGGATTCAACTGAACTCGCTGCGCTCGAAGAGAAAATCCAGGCGATGTTAGCGCTGATAAAAAAACTCCGTAGTGAACGTGATAAATTAGCGGAAGAAAATAAAGAATTGCAGAAACAGATTACCACGCTAGAAAAACAAGCTAAGGAAACCGCAAAATCGCAAGAGTTAGAACTGGCGAAACTCGAAGAAGAATATAATAATCTTGTCGCAGAACGGAAAGAAATCAAATCACGGATAGAATCGTTGCTCAACGTTCTGGATAAATTTTCATTAGAAATCGAATAAACCGAAACGAATCGCGCGAATATATCGAATTTTCAGTTCTTTCGATATCATTCGTGATATTCGAAATTCTGGTATGTTAGAAGATTTCGTGCCATTGGTTGTTCAAATCGCCGGGCAGGAATATACGCTCCGAGTTCCGCCGAGTAAAATCGACCAAGCGAAACAACTGGTTCAGTTTGTTAACCAGCGAATGCATGATATCTCCCAGAAATCAGGGACAGTAACCACATCTCGAGTTGCGGTTCTCACCGCGTTAGCAATAGCAGATGAACTATTCAGTCTTCGTGAGAGAATAGAGGGGACACCGGCTGAACCAGAGAAACCGGCGCATAAACCTACTCTTCCCAAACCAACTAAAGAAATCAAAGAAACAAAAGAACCAAAAGAGGTTATTACCGAGATTAAAGATAAGAAAGAATCTTCTCCGGAAATTCAAAAGAAAGTTGCGTTACTCCACAGTTTGATTGACGAAGAGCTAAGTAAAAGCTAATCCTTAAATCTAAATCTTACCACGAACACCAAAACATCCAGTACAATTATTTGATAATTGATAATGCGACATTATATTTTCTCTCGGTGCCATAGAGTCTTAGTGGGTTACTTCGTTCCAAACAACCGGTCACCAGCATCACCAAGTCCGGGGAGAATATAACCCTTTTCATTCAGCCGTTCATCAACTGCTGCGGTATAAACCGTTACTTCCGGATGGGTTTTTTCAAATGCGGATAACGCTTCCGGCGATGCGATGATACACATCGCTTTCAACGATTTCGGGCGTAACTCTTTAATCAAATCGCAGGCGGCAATAAGCGACCCGCCAGTCGCAAACATCGGGTCAACAATAAACACGTCCCGTTCCTGGATATCTTTCGGCATTTTGTTATAATATACTACCGGCTGGAGTGTTTCGTGGTCGCGATATATCCCTAGATGTCCTACTTTCGCCATGGGGATAAGCCGCAGGATACCATCAACCATTCCGAGTCCTGCACGGAGAATCGGAATAATCGCTGGCATTTTCCCAGCGAGAATTCTCCCTTTTGCGAACATATTCAATGGGGTTTCTACTTCAACAGGTATCGTTTCCATCTCCCGGGTCGCTTCATACGCTAGCAGATTGCTAACTTCATCGACTAATTCTCGAAAATCTTTCGACCCGGTATTTTTATCTCGCATATTCGTTAGTTTATGCTGAATTAAAGGATGGTCTATAATCTTGATTGCCATAGTTTTTATTCCCCCAGTACCATTAATTAAATTGATTCACATGTTTACTTAAGTCAAATACCAGATTCCATAGGAATTGTTTTGATATTTTTAATCCGCTGGAGCAGATTGACTTTTAACATGTTTTATATCATTCTTCTGTTGACCTCATTGCAAATGAGATATGTTCTCTAGCCATATAGATAAAACCAAGGATGGTTATCGGGAACCACCATAACGCATGAACTAAAATCGCATAACTTAATGCACCCGTTGAATCGAGCGCAAATAACGCTGCACTTCTCGCGAAAAAATATTCAAAGGTACCGATTGCGCCTGGAGATGAAGGAATGATCATCCCGAGATTGGATACTGCTAAAATAATCGGTCCAGCATGATAAGGAACCGCAAGTTGCATCCCATACCCGATGAGGAGATACATTACCGCTTCAATCAACCAGGATACGATTGATAATCCGAGAACAATACTTGCTACCGTTCCGCTTTTAAGAACAGTTAATCCATCGAGAAATGCGCTTGACCATTGCTGGCATTTGCTCCCAAGCCGAGCCGGAAGAAACCGGCTTACCCCATGGAACATAGGCTCGGCGAAATCCCGTTTCCATATCATTAGGATGAAAAAGAATAATATCGTTAGAAGTATAATGGTTACCATCCAGATGATCGTTTGTTCTTGTGGGGTGAATAGCGGATGCGATTGCAGCGCTAAAAGTCCAACCACTAAAAAGATAATCATTGATAAGCCATCAAAAATTCGTTCGACGACAATAGTTGCCAACGCCGCCGATTTACTTATATTTTCTTTTCTCCCCAGGATGTATGCGCGATAGACATCTCCCATTCGCAACGGGAAAATGTTATTTGCCATATATCCGATAATGAGCACCGGGAATAACCGGGTATTGGGGATTAGTTTAATTGGGTCAACCAGAAACTTCCAGCGATACGCTCGAATCCACAGTCCGATAAGATAAATTACCACAGCTCCAATGATATACCATACTTGAACCGTACGAAATGCGCCGAACATCTGCTGGAGGTTAACCTTATTAAATGCGAGATATAAAAATATCACGCTGATAATGATTCCGAGCCAAAATCGCCAGGTACGCATAATTTAAAAAATTTCTATTACCGCAAAGTTCGCTCCGTAATTATATCTACATATCCTCCTTAAACCTGAATGGTCATTAAGTCTGATGCTATTTGTACGTCACCTGAATATTCTTGTTTGCATCGATCTAGAATCGGATACCGGTCGCAGACCGAATAGAGATGAGTTAATACCAGACGTTTAACATTAGCTAGGTTAGCAAGTTTACCAGCTAAACTTGGACACAGATGCGTATCCACAGCGTATTCTTCAGGAAGAGAACATTCCAGAATAAGCGCATCCGCATTCTGCGCTAATGTAATGATATTATCGCAATATCCGGTATCTCCGGAATAAACCAGCACTTTATGATTGTATTCAAGCCGATATCCAACCGCTGGAAGTTCTCCATGTGCCATCGGTTTCGTCCGAATGATGAAATTTGGGAACCGCAACCGGCTACTTGCCACCTGATGGAGTAATATTTCATACGATTTCGGTTCAAGTTGCGGAAATGATTTAACCAGCTGTTTGATAAACTTGCGGAATCCTTTCGGCCCAACGATATGCAACGGTTTCACCCGCGGATTCTGGGGTAAACAGTTCGTGGCAAATAAAAAAGTTATTAAGTCGGTGGTATGGTCAGCATGAATATGCGAATAACATAAATAATCTACCTGACGATAGTCTAACCCCATCTGAGCCATTTTCTGAATTGTTCCGCTTCCACTGTCGAATAGTATAATCTGTCCATCAAGTAATCGAATCGCTATTCCCGAATGACCTCGATTCGGATTCGGTTCACAAGTACCTGAACCCAATATAAATATTTCCATAATATATTCTCCCTAATATTCTAAATACTGCAATATATAGTACAATATTAATGGTTTAACCAAGTATGCTACGGTAAAATCGGTTATACCGTCAAGTAAATTACATAAATTTTATGCATAAAACCGTTCGGAGTTCGTCAAGGAAAACAACTTGTCGCAAGCGTAGCTAAGCGATTGATTTTATTGCTAGTTTTCCTACATTTGCTCTTGACAACAGCTATATGGTTACGTTAAAGTTTATTTTTAATCTGATTATCTTCAATAAATGTATAAACAAAGAAAAATAAGTTAAGCTAGGAAAATTTTCACTATTTGGACTCTACCACTTTTGGGTTCTATATGGTAACTGAATACCAAGCGAAATTAGATATCGTTGAAATCGGTCGACGAATGTATAGTAAAGGATTTGTTGCTTCAAATGATGGCAATATTAGCATTCGGATATCGGAGAAAGAAATCCTAGCGACACCGAGTGGTTTATCGAAAGGGTTTTTAACCCCTGACCAGCTTATCAAATGCGATATGCTAGGTAATAAAATCGCTGGTGACCCGAATTTGAAACCATCTTCAGAAATCAAAATGCATTGCGCTGTATATATGGAACGACCGGATATAACTGCGGTTGTTCATGCGCATCCACCGGTAGCTACCGGATTTGCGGTAGCCGGCATTCCGCTCGAAAAATGCGTTCTTCCGGAGATAATCCTGACTATCGGAAGTATACCGCTCGCACAATATGGCACTCCATCAACTGAAGAAGTGCCGAACTCAATTCGCGATTTGATTAAACAATGCGATGCGGTTTTGCTTGCGAACCACGGTGCGTTAACTGTTGGAAAAGATGTTTATAACGCATATTATAAAATGGAATCATTAGAGCATTTTGCGAAAATCAGTCTTGCGGCGCGACAACTTGGCGGAGAAAAAGTTTTAACCGCACCGCAAGTAGAAAAATTAATGGCGGTTCGACAGCAGATGGGAATAACCGGTCCGGTTCTAACGTGTAAAGGAGCGGAATGTGCAGAATGCGGTATCTGCGATACCGAAGAGATGCAGGAAAGGTTACGGCAGAAACAGCAGCAGTTATGGCACCAGGCGAAATCGGTTACCACGGAAACCAACCAAACAGATGCGAATGATTTAATAGCTAAAATAACGGAAGAAGTCGTTCGACGCATAGTAATATCGAAATAAAAAATTGACCGCAAAGCTCGCTAGATTTTATAAAGTTTGCAAAGTTCAGTTCAGCTGTTTTTTACACACATAGCGTGAACTATACAATAACCGCTAAGCGAAGATAACTATTAACGATAGTTTAATGGAGGAAGACCATGGCACTCCAAGCGCTAGGCATGATTGAAACGATCGGTTTAGTTGGGAGTTTAGAAGCTGCGGATGCCGCAGTTAAAGCAGCGTTGGTAACCATACAAGAAATATCTTTTCCCGGGGCGGGATTAGCGACGGTTAAAATTGTTGGTGAAGTGAGTGCGGTAAAATCTGCGGTTGAAGCTGGAGTTGTTGCTGCGCAAAAAGTCGGGAAAGTGGTTGGTGCGCATGTTATTCCACGACCGGATGACCAGATTGAACCGTTAATCAATTCGGTTCCGGTAGTCAGTCAGGAAACCGGAGCGCCGGATGTTCTCCAACCGAAATCAGAAAAACCGAAAAAATAGAATCGAATTATCCGAATTATATAGCGCGAATTGCGCGCAAACAGATGTCAGTCGGTATATATTCGCTAATATTTGATTTATTCGAAATTATATAAAGGAGGGGAGAAATACCATGGTCGGTGAAGCGTTAGGACTTATTGAAACGAAAGGAAACGTCGCTTCAATCGAAGCGGCAGATGCGATGGTTAAAGCTGCGAACGTTACCCTGATTGGAAAAGAAAAAATCGGGGGCGGGTATGTAACCGTTATGGTTCGTGGTGATGTCGGTGCGGTGAAAGCCGCAACTGATGCTGGAGCTGCGGCAGCGAAACGCGTCGGGGAACTGGTGAGCGTGCATGTTATCCCGCGACCGCATCAGGAACTGGATAAAATTCTACCGAGCGGAAAGTAAACATAAAAACTGATTACACAGATTGAGAATGAAACCACCGATTTTAGAGCGGTGGAATCGATTTCTTTTAATCTGTGTAATCAGTGTTTTCTATGGAATGGGAGACGCTGGTTAATATTATCAGCCAGCGCGTCATTGCGGAATTGCAGAAAGCCGGTATCACCGTTGCTCCGGAAGAACCGTCTGTCCAGCCGATAGCTGTTAGTCGTGTTGTGAAAGAGCCGTTACGAATTCCAATTGGAGTTTCCGTTCGGCATATCCATATTAGCCGGGAACATTTGGATATCCTTTACGGTTCAGGTTATACGCTCACGAAACGGAACGAGTTATCCCAGCCGGGACAGTTTGCCGCTAAAGAAGTGGTTACGCTAGTCGGACCGAAATTACGGGCGTTACCTGAGGTTCGTATCCTTGGTCCGGAACGTGACCAGACACAGGTTGAACTCGCGCGAACGGATGCGATTCCGTTAGGAATCGACCCGCCGGTCGCTGAATCGGTCAAAGTTAAAGGCGGTGCTGCGGTAACTATTATCGGGCCGAAAGGGTCGGTTCATATCAATGCGGTGATCCGGTCAATTCGGCATATCCATATGCATCCGGATGACGCGAAACGGTTTGGAGTTAAAGACCGGGACGTAGTTCGAGTTCGAATCCCGGGCGAAACCGGAGTTGTATTTGATAACGTGCTCATTCGGGTTAGTCCGAATTTCCGGCTTGAACTCCATCTTGATACTGATGATGCCAACGCTGCCGGCGTCCATTGTAATTCCGTAGCTGAAATCATAAAATAAACCACAGCGCGAACAGAGAATTTCTCTGCGAACTCTGCGGTTAAGTTTTCTCTAATGGAATTCGATTCTACGCAAATCGCTAAAATCGTTCGGGAAGAAATAGAAAAATATCTTTCCAGCCGGCCGATGAATATACCGGAAAATATCCCGAACCCAGGTGGTCGGAATATCCTAGTTATTTTCACTGGGTCTGATGTCGGACTCGTTCCGGCAATTGACCAAATCAAACAACTCCAGCAGCAGAAAAAATATACATTTACCTTTCTATTAAGTCACGCCGCACAAAAAATTATCGGCACCGATAAACTTCTTCCCATAACCACCGGATATCAGGTTTTAACCGATATTCCGGCTGAGAACGTTTTATCGTTTATTCAGGAGCAAGAGCTTGTTTTGGTAGCTACTTTAAGTCGGACTACCGCAATTAAACTCGCTTCCACGATAACTGATACCTTAGTTACGGATTTATTATATACCGCATTAGTTAATAAAAAACCGATTATCGCAGCGCGGAACGGCGCTGACCCGATGCTGGCTAACTGCCCGCGTTGCGGAACACCGGAAATGGCTCCGGCAATCATCCAATCGATTCATACCGAATTAGATAAATTAATCCAATATGGTATCCGATTGGTTCCGGTAGACGATCTCGCTGAAGAGACAGTTTCTATACTAGAATCAATCCCACGGAAAGGACCGGAGAAAAAAATCATAACTGAATACGATATCAAATCCGCAGCGAGTAGCGGTGATAAAAAAATTAGGGTTCGCAAAGGAAGTATCGTTACACCGCTCGCTCGCGATACCGCAAAAGAATTAAATATCGAATTAGAATGGATTTAACAGATACTATCAATTCGTCCCGTTAGCCCCAGCTCAGATTACTAGTCAATTTTTAGTTCTGGTAGCAACAAGATGACCATAGCCCAGCGCAGAAGCGCTGGATACGATAAGACAACAATAAAGACGCTCCGATAGGAGCGAGTGAAAAGGTAACCTATTATGGCTATTAGCGAACAAGAACTTAACCGAATTGTTAACCAGGTCTTAAAAAATATCCAGCAGGAAAAAATCGTTTCTGCAGTTCAAGGAACCGGAAGCGATGTCGCAACTCGCCCGCTGCAAAAAGACGGCGTTTTTGCAGATATAGATTCTGCAGTTGAAGCTGCGGCAAGAGCGCAGAAACAGCTTATCAAACTCGGGTTCGAGAAACGGAAAGAAATCATTGCTGCGATGCGCAAATGCGCGCTCGATAATGCGTTATCGCTAGCTGAACTAGCGGTTGCGGAAACAAAAATGGGTCGTGTTGCGGATAAAAAGATAAAAAATGTTCTGGTTGCGACTAAAACTCCCGGTGTAGAAGATTTACCGTTACTCTCGCGAAGCGGCGATGAAACTACGGAATTTTCGCTCTATTCACCGATAGGCGTTATTGCAGCGATAACTCCGGTAACCAATCCGACCGCGACCGTTATCAATAACGGGATTAGCATGATTGCTGCAGGAAATGCGGTGGTATTCAATCCGCATCCGAGCGCTAAAAATTGTACCATTGAAACGATGCAGCGGTTGAACCGCGCGATAGTCGCTGCTGGCGGTCCGGAGAATCTAATGACTTCCGTTGCGGACCCGACGTTACGCACTTCTGCAGAATTAATGAAACATCCGAAAGTGAATATGATTGCGGCAACGGGCGGCGGTGGTGTGGTTCGTGCAGCGATGACCGCTGGGAAAAAAGTTATCGCCGCCGGTCCGGGGAATCCGCCGGTTATCGTTGACGAAACTGCGGATATCGCATCGGCAGCGAAATATATCGTTCAAGGGAGTTCGTTTGATAATAACATGCCGTGCGTCTGCGAAAAAGAGCTGATTGTTATCCGAACCGTTGCGGATAAACTAATTGATGAAATGCAGAAAAACGGTGCATATTTACTTCAGCCAAGTGAATTGAATAGGTTAGCTTGGGTAGTATTGAATCCGGATAATACCCTGAACAAAAACTGGGTTGGGAAAGATGCGAAACTGATACTTGCGCAACTCGGGATAACTGTTAGTGATGAGATTATCCTAATAATAGTTGAAACGAACAAAGACCATCCGTTTGTGCAGGAAGAATTGATGATGCCGATACTACCGATAGTTCGCGTTACCGATTTCGATGAAGCAGTCAGAGTTGCGGTTGAAGTTGAACATGGGTTCCGGCATACCGCATTAATTCATTCGAAGAATATCGACCGGATAACCGCGTTTGCGAAAGCTATCCAATGCACGTTATTCGCTGCGAATACGCATTGCGGGTCAACGCTCGGTTATGAAGCTGATGGACCGACTTCGTTCACGATTGCCGGACCAACTGGGGAAGGACCGACTACCGCCCGGCATTTTACTCGTGCCCGACGGTTAGTGCTTAGAAAGAGTCTAGAAATAAGTTAAGATTCTGCAAATTATTATGAATTCAGGAAGTATTATAAACAATCTTTTCTGGTTCTAGAACATATAAAGGCTATAAAATAAAAATCAGATGTAATTTTTGTAATCTGATAAATTAAGGATTTAAGAGAAATCAATAGGAGGATAATTTATATGGCGAATCTCGATCGATTAATTGATCAAGCGTACTCAGACTTAAAAAATATTCATGGTGGAGTGAAAAATGATTATTTTGGTTTAGTATACCTTGAACATGAATTTGATTTGAAAAGAGAAGAAGCTATTAATCAAATAGCTTTTGGTGGAAATGATTATGGTATCGATGGATTTCATTTTGATAAGAATAAGCGTAATTTATATCTATTTCAATTTAAATATTCTAATTCATATCATTTATTTAAAGATTCTCTTCAAAGATTGATCGATAAGGGTATGGAACGTATTTTTTCATCACCTAATGTTGATGTTGAGAAAAATCAGATAATTCTTCAGCTTAGAAGTTGTATGGTTGATAATAGAGCAATTATTGAACAAGTTTGTTTCCGATTTGTGTTTACTGGAGATCCCCAAGAAGCAAAACTGAGTGAAGTCTTGGATAAACTTCGAGAAGATCTAGAAAATAAGAAATACTTGATCGATCAATTTTTCAGTGGAAGACAGGTTAATATGGTAGTAGAATTTAGATCTGTAACAGGTAAAGTGGGGACAGTTAAAGACATAACAAGAACATATACTTATAAGACACCTTTAAAAGATATACTTTCTCGTGTTGGACCAAAAGATGAAAAGATGTACTTCAGTTTTGTACGACTTGTTGATTTATTGGATATGTATAGAGAAATGGGACAACGCTTTTTTGAAAGAAATATTAGATACGGTCTTGGAAGTAGTAAGGCTGTAAATCGTGCAATTTCTAAAGCTCTAAAACATATAGTATTAGATAATATAGAACGCCCTGAAGTTTTTACTTTTAATCATAATGGAATTACTCTCTATGCTGAAAAAGTAGAATATAAAGATGAACATTGTCATATAACTGCTCCTCGACTTCTTAACGGAGCTCAAACCATAACCACTTTTAGAGAGTTTATTGACAATAATAAAGATAATAAGCGTTTGGAAGAGAACAGAGAGATTTTAAATAAACTTTTTGTACCGTGTAAAATAATAACACAAGCAGATCAAGAATTTGTAACATCAGTAACTATAAATAATAATCGTCAAAATCCTATAGAACCATGGAATCTACATGCAAACGATTTAATACAACTTGAACTGCAAGACAGATTTAGAGATGAATTAGGAATCTATTACGAACGGCAAGAAGCCGCATTTCAAAATCTTAGTCCCGAAGAAATGGAAGAGGAAGGAATTACAGAAGAAGTTAGAGCTATTCAATTAGTAAAACTTGCTCAAACATTCTTGGTAAGTGATGGAAATATTGCAGCTTTATCTAATATGCGTAGAATATTTGAAGATGACAGGGCTTACAATCAGGTTTTCAATCAAGGTCGTTTGCGTTCAGATGTTCGTTTAATAGTACTTTGTTATAAAATACAATTCCGTTTGCATAGGTTGCTAAGAGAAATTGAAGAGAGAGGACCAAATAAGTATTGGTTTATTTATCGCGCCAGAAATCTCTTGTGGGCATTACTCTGTCAGGGATTATTAAATAGTCCTGATATTAATTCTCTGGCTGAAAATTATGGTAAGGATATGAGTATGTCAGCACAATATACTGATTACTTAGCAAACCTTGCTTCTACTCGTTGTAGACCGATTATTTCAAGTGTAGTAGAGGATAAATTTTATGCGGATAAAGTTGCAGAAGGAAATTATAGTTTCTTGCGTGCTAATAAGGCTTATGAACGCAGCATGAATTTTGCATATAGTCGTTGGAGATGGGTTCAAAAATATTTGAAGTAAACGTATTATTTGTGGCTTGCCTTAACTGTAATAAATTGACTTATACCAAGTTCAGGGTAATTAATGATGTGATATAAATCATAGACTAAGTATTCCAAATAAGATTAAAATTTGGGTAATTTGCTTATTTAATTGAAGTTATTCTATCAAGTTGAATTTTTGTCTGTTGTACAAAAAATTCAAGAGACAGGAAGACCAATTTTATAATGCTATAGTTGAAATTTGTTATATTAGCGTTTAATCAAGTTTTCTGGAGGTATCGCTTATGAAAATCCTGATAGTTTTCTATTCGATGTATGGGCATACCTATCGGATGGCGGAAGCGGTTGCTGAAGGGGCGAAAGAAGTCCCAGGAACGGAAGTAGTCTTGCGTCGGGTACCGGAAACTTTACCACCGGCAGTTCTGCAGATGATGGGTGCGGTAGATGCGCAGAAATCGTTCGCGCATGTTCCGATATGTACGGTTGATGAACTCGAGACTGCGGATGCGATTATTTTCGGGACTCCGACGCGATTCGGGAATATCTGCGGGCAGATGCGGCAGTTTCTCGATGCAACCGGTCAACTCTGGGCGAAAGGCGCATTGATCGGGAAAGTCGGCAGTATTTTCGTTAGTGCCGCAACACAACATGGCGGGCAGGAAGCAACTATCTTAAGTTTCATCATCACGCTGTTACATCATGGAATGGTAGTTGTTGGTCTACCGTATAGTTTTCAAGGGCAGATGCGTAATGATGAAATTACCGGTTGCTCACCGTACGGCGCATCAACGATTGCCGGCACAAAGGGTGAACGGTTCCCGAGTGAGAACGAGCTTGCTGGCGCGCGGTTCCAAGGGAAACATGTGGCAACAATCGCTGCGAAACTAGCGAAATAGTGTTTAACGCGGAGTCACACTTCTGTTGACCCGCGATGTAAACCGGGCAATTTTAAGCAAGGTTATCAATGTCTGTTAAGCAGAAATATATTAGGTTAACAGGCTGATAGTCTTCGTTACCATTTGTTTAATCTACGGAGAGGAACAAGAGCGGGTTAAAGCCGCTCTTGTTCTTGTTCCTCTCCGTAATCAGAACAATACGCAATTTTTTGGATATAACATTATCTCTCTTTCGAATTTTGACTATACCTAAAGCGGATTCTGGACTAAAATCTGATTTTCATAATAAATCTTGTTTCCTATATCTGCGGATAAGGGACGAGTCGGTTCTAGAAAGTGGATAGACCTGAGTTTGATTGCGATTGAGATTGAGATACCAGAAGAATATTTCAGATAACAAAATTTGCGTTTATTTAATTTCGGAGGATACTATGAGAAAAGTAGGATATCTCGTGTTTGTTTTCGTGGTAACCGTAATTTTAACGATGTTAGTAGTAGCGTTGTTAATCAACATTTTCAACCGGAAGCAGGAAGCGAAATTAACCTATTTTAAACTGGTCGATATCCAAGAGAACGAACCGGATTCGGCTATTTGGGGTAAAAATTTCCCACGAGAATATGAAGGGCTGATGAAAACAATGAAAACCTCCGAACTGGTGTATTATAGTACCTACGGCCGGTACGGCGGGTCGGAAGCGTTCTCGCGGCTGGATAAATATCCGGAACTGAAACGGTTATTTGCTGGGTATCCGTTTTCAGTTCAGTATACTGAAGATCGCGGTCATGCGAATGCGCTCGCTGATATGCTATCGTCAAAACGGCTCGGAGATAAAAAACCGGGTAGTTGTATGGCTGTAAAAGCAGTAATATCCCGCAGTTACTCCAAACTATAGGAGCAGAAAAATTCTATGCCACGCCGGTTAAAGAGTTAATGTCACAATATACCATATCGAATTCAATCGGTTGTGCGGATTGTCATGATGCAAAAACAATGGCGCTGAAAATAACTCGACCAGCGTTTGTTGAAGCGATGTCACGTCGTGGAATTGATGTTACGAAAGCGACTCGGCAGGAAATGCGAACGTATGTCTGTGCGCAATGTCATGTCGAATATTATTTTAAAGGCGATGGAAAATATCTGACGTTCCCATGGGATAAAGGGTTGCTGATTGATAATATCGAAGCATACTATGATGAAATTAAGTTTAAAGATTGGGAACATGAAGAAACCGGCACACCATTAGTGAAAATGCAACATCCGGAGTTTGAAATCTGGTCTAGCGGAATCCATGCGCGAGCGGAGGTAGCCTGTGCGGATTGTCATATGCCGTATCTGCGGCAGGGAGCGATTAAAATTTCTGACCATTGGGTTCGAACGCCACTCGTAAATCTCAATAATGCCTGTCGGAGTTGTCATCCGATAAATGAAGCAGAACTGCGCGCTCGTGTACTTGAAATCCAAGACCGAACGTTCAGCTTATTAACCCGAGCAGAAAAAGCAATCATCGCGGCGCAAGATGCGATTATCCTGGCGAAAAAGCAAGGGGTTCCTATCGAAAAGCTGAAAGAAGCGCAACAGCTACATCGGCGCGCATATATCCGCTGGGATTTCGTTAGCGCAGAGAATAGTATGGGGTTTCATAGCCCGCAAGAAACCGTTCGTGTGCTTGGAGATGCGATTGATTTTGCGCGACAGAGTGAATTAGCGGCATATAAGGCAATGACGAAATGATGAATCAAATCCGAAATTTTAATTTGTGGTTACTATTATCAATAATTGCTATTGGTGTGCTGACAGGAGTTGGGGCATATACGTTCATTTACGCTCGGGGGTATTCCTATATATTCAACGATCCGGAAATATGCGTTAACTGCCATATTATGCGCGAGAATTATGATAGCTGGATAGTTTCCCCGCATCGGAGCGCAACCTGTAACGATTGTCATGTTCCACATCATTTGATTGGAAAATATATCGCCAAAGCTGATAATGGATTCCGGCATTCGTATGCGTTTACGTTCAAGAATGTGCAGGTGTTAACAATCACCGAGCGTAATCTGAGATATATCCAGCAGAATTGTATCCGCTGCCATCAGAATATTGCGCATTCGATGTTTCAAGAGAGCCCAGTCTCGCTGAAATCATGCACCCGTTGCCATCGAGATGTCGGGCATTCCGGTCATTCATTGTAAAATATTGTAAACCGCAGAGTGCGCAGTGCATGCAGTGTAAAAAGGTTTATAAGATTGTTAATTTTTGTAGTTTCTGCGAACTGTACGGTTAAATATATCTTTTAAGAGGAGGGTGCTATGGGTATACCAGAAATCAAGAAGCAAAAGATTAAACAGTTGATCAGGAAACTGCATGATGGCGCTGACCCGCAACAAGTCAAATCTGAATTTCAAGAGATTCTGAAAGGAACCGATGTGCTGGATATTGCTCAAATTGAAGAAGAGTTGATAAAAGAAGGGATGTCGAAAGAAGAAATCATGCGGTTATGTGATGTACATCTGGCAGTATTTAAGGAATCGTTGGAACAAGCGAAACCGATTGCGCCGCCTGGGCATCCGATATATATCCTGATGGAAGAGCATAAACTCCTGCTGGATTATACGAATAAACTGCGGGAGACCGCAAACCAGCTGAATCAGGTTAATGAATTCTCTGCTGCATCCGAACCGATGCAACAGGTTACCCATTTAATTGCTCATTTTAAAGATTCAGCGAAACACTATCTCCGGGAAGAGAATGTTTTATTCCCATATCTCGAAAAACATGGAATAACGCAGCCGCCAGCGATCATGTGGCAGGAACATGACCAGATTCGCGAGATTGAAAAAGCGCTCTATCAAATCGTAGATAATCAACCGCAGGTGAACTATTCGGAATTTGTTGAAAAGCTCGGTGAAAACGCGCGTGCATTAGCGGATATGCTATCCAGCCATTTCTATAAGGAGAATAACGTTCTTTTTCCGACGGCATTACGAGTTATCTCGATGCCAGAATGGCCAGAAATCCGAACGCAGTTTGATGAAATCGGGTATTGCTGTTTTACTCCCGAACTCGCGAAATCGCCGATATCGTTTGCGATACCAGAAACCGGTAAACCTGCTGCGGTCTCGCAACCAGCTGCCGGTTCAATCAAATTTACTACTGGAAGTTTATCTCCGGAAGAACTTGAATGTATCTTGAATTCGTTACCGGTAGATATAACGTTCGTTGATAAGAACGACGAAGTGAAATATTTTAGTAACGCAAAAGATAGGATTTTCGTTCGAACGACCGCAGTGCTTGGTCGCAATGTTAAAAACTGCCATCCGCAGAAAAGTCTTCATGTGGTTAACCAGATTCTAGATGAATTCAAATCCGGGAAACGTGATTCTGCCGTGTTTTGGATTAACCTTGGCGGGAAACTGATATATATCCGATATTTTGCGGTGCGTAATGAAACCGGTGAATATCTCGGGTGTCTTGAGGTCAGTCAGGATATTACTGAAATCAAAAAACTCGAAGGTGAAAAGAGATTGTTGTAAATGTATTATGTCCGAATGATTTCGCAGTAGACCTCGCGAGAACCCAGAAGAATATCTCTCGCAGAGAACGGAATGATAATTGTTACGCATGCAACGATTGATTTTTAATGGTTAATAGTCTGATTAATAAAATTAAATTTGCGGGAGTTGTTGGCGCTGGTGGCGCCGGATTTCCAACGCACATTAAACTCGATACCAAAGTTGATTGGATAATCGTTAACGGGGCGGAATGTGAACCGCTGCTTAACGTTGACCCGCAATTGGTCTGCCGATATGCTGACCGGCTGGTAGATGCAGTGGTTAAAATCAGAGAATATACCGGTGCGAAAAAAGTCACCTTCGGGATTAAAAAGAAACAGAAAGAATCTTGCGCGACTTTACGCCTTGCGATTAACCAGAAATCAGACGTTGAGGTGTTCGAACTTCCGGATATATATCCTGCGGGAGATGAACATATCCTCGTCTATGAAGTTACCGGTCGCATTGTTCCAGAAAGTGGTATTCCGTTGCAGGTTGGTGTCGTAGTCATTAATGTTGAGACGTTATTAAATGTCAGTTATGCGCTGGAAGATATCCCGGTAACCGAAACCTATTTGAGCGTCGTTGGTAATGTAAAAAAGCCGGTTACGGTTCGAGTTCCTATCGGTTCTCCAATTCGAGAAGTTATCCGACTAGCTGGCGGAATGAACAATGATGCAGATATCGTTCTGGAAGGCGGCCCGATGATGGGGAAAGTCGTGTTCGACCTCGATACACCGGTAACGAAAACGACGAAAGGATTGGTTATCCTTCCTGCGGATAATGTGGTTGTTAAACGGAAATTGCAACGACCGATAGCGATGCTCCAGCAGATTAAAGCGGCATGCGAAACCTGCCTGATGTGTACCGATTTATGCCCGAGATATCTGCTTGGCCATAACTTGCAGCCGCATATGATTATGCGCGGGGTAAGTTATGGAATTAATACTGAAGCGGAAATTATTACGCAAGCGTGGTTATGCTGTGAATGTGGAGTTTGCGATTTATACGCCTGCCCGATGGATTTAGTTCCGCGCGAAATCAATGCGATGCTGAAAAAGCTCATGGCTGAAAAGAAAATTCCGAATCCGCATAACCGCACTGATTTACAGCCGCGTTGGACTCGGAATGGACGGCAAACACCGCTGAAACGGCTTATCCTGCGACTCGGGTTAACGCGATATCAATCTTCCGCTCCGTTCATTGAAACAGAATATCAACCGAAATCGGTTACGATACGGTTACGTCAGCATCTTGGTGCCCCCAGCGCGCCAATTGTTCAACGCGGGCAACGAGTGAGTAAAGGGCAGTGTATTGCTGATATTCCCGAAGGAGCGCGTGGTGCACGTATCCATTCCAGTATCGCTGGAATCGTTAAAGAAATAACCGAGCAATATATCCGGATAGAATCACCATAATTCCAAATGGCACCATTTCAAAGTCAACCCCAATGTAAAAACCGAGAAACGTTAGGACGAAAGAACCTGAAATTTTTTGATACATCACGTTTTCAGTTCTTAAGTTCTCACTGTCTTTCATTACATTTGATATCTATTTTCTGCTTATTATTCGCTTTTCATACAATCGCACAAGAAACCAATTCACCTATTACTGCTCTTTCGCTAAAAGTACTTCAGCAACAATTACAAGCGGGTTCGGTATCACCAGAGCTAATGCAACTTGGTGGACTTAAGCGGATTGACGGATTCATTCTCGATAAGAAAAATCAGGATGTGATTTTATTCGGGACAACAACGGGTTCCGCTCCAGCATTGCAGCTAGATGATTTGGTAATCGCATTCCGCAGCGTTTGGAAAAATACAGAACCTCCGGGATGTTCGATTGACCCGAAGGAAGAAACATTGTTAACATTCCGACAGTTTAGTCAGCAGTTCAGTCAGACAACGTCAATCGCGCATGCAGAAGAGATTCTGAAAGACTTTCCGAAAATAGGCGCTGAGCCGCAAGCTGTGCGAGTTATGTCAGTTCCGCGTAACACCCATTTCGCCCAGATTATGGTGGCAGCAGATTATTTCACCAAACGGATTTCTAACGGAACCGCAATAACTGAACTGAAAGATTTCAAAAGTTTATTCGCGATTGCTATTGAAAAATTAAAACAAGATGTAGCTGCCGGTAGAAATCCGCAGTTAACGATGTATAATCGTTTCTGGTTTACCCCGGGAAAAGTTAGGTTCGAACCAGGGGATGAAATTGTGCGATTAGCCGAATGTGAAGTGCAACTATTGACTGAACAACAGTTTTTTTCAACGCAAGGGAAACTTATCGGTTCGGGAAAAGAATCGCCACTCGCACAACAGTTCGTGCAAGAGTTCACGAACCGATATGATGAAATTGCTGCGGTTCAGCCGATGTATGCAGAATTGAAATCGTTGTTTCGGTTCGTAGCGATTGCGAAAGGAATGAAACATATTGACGCATTTGCTACTGCAGGATTAAATCAAGGTTTTCTGTTCGATAAATATACCGTCCGACCAGCTCGTGTCCCGGAGACGTTACCAGGAATAACCGAAATTAAGAAAATTGTTATCTCGAATAGCAATGAGCAAGTATTCGTCTGGCTTGTATCGTATGGCGGAGTTGAAATAGATATACAAATTGATGATACCACTTGGCCGAACCCAAAACTGCTACCGCAGAAACCGCCTTCATCTAAACAGAAGATTACTTACCCGAAAGCGACGGTTACCAGCGATACTACCGCTAGGAAAAAAGCGGCTGCGGATTTAAATAAAATGAAAGAAACAATTCTGAAATCCCGCCCAGCATTAGACGAGTTGAAATGGACTGTCGCTTTATAGCATAATCCAAAATCTCAATAAAATATGTAATCTTTAACCGATTAATATTTTATGATTTGAAAAGTATCAGATTTAATTTGACATTTGGGTGTTGCCATTTAGATTTACCTTATAGTGCCTTGTATATATCTTAAATCCCTGTTGATATAGTCATAGTAACTGATATGCGGATTTCCGTGGCTATCTAACGCTAATGAACTATACCCGCCTACGCCAAGACGCGAATCAATAGTTTGAATAATCCATTTCTCTTTACCATTCCGATAAGCAAACTTTAAGTGCCCGTTGTGATAATCAAAATATGCTATTCGCGGGTTATCCGAAGAATCAAGTGATAACGATGCGAATTTCCCAACCACCCCGAGCCAATCTACAGTTTCGATAATCCATTTTCTGCCATTCCAATGTGCATATTTCAAATCGTAGTGATAGTTATCTTCATAAGCAATATGCGGATACCCCTGTTTATCTATAGCCATTGATGGATATAATCCAGCAGACCGATTCCAATCTACCACTTGCGTTATCCATTTTATTCCGTTCCAGAATGCATATTTCAAACAGGAATTGCTAACATCGAAATACGCAATGTAGGGATTACCGGATTTATTTATCGCTAAAGACGGTGTCATCCCGACATCAGCGTTCTGGTCAACAATGTCTACTTTCCATTTCCCATTCACGAAACTGGCATAGCGTAACATTCCTGCTTGTTTCGCGTAGTATCCGATTTGCGGGAGATTAGCGTTAACCGAATTCCCTATTCCTAAAGAAATCCCGAGAAACCCAGCTTGATTATATCGGTCAACGGTATCAAGAATCCAGATTGAACTATGGGGTTCTTTATGCGCTATTCGTAGTGACCGATGCGCTATATCTTGATATGCGACCCAGAGAGTACCGTTCGGTGCTATTGCTAAAGAGGTGTAGTTTCCGATATACCCAAGTGAATCAATAGTATATGTTTTCCAATGGCTATCAGTTTTCGTTGCATACTTTAAATCACTATGACTAGCATCATAGTAGCTGATGTGCGGAATATCGAATGTATCGAGTGCAAGTGACGTGAAACTACCAACCGACCCGACATAGTCAACAATTTCAGGTTTACTCCACAGAAACTTTGCGCTCGATAACGAGGCGTTAAAAACTATACTAAGAATCAATGGAAACAAAAATAATATTTTTTTACCCGATATATTCATAATTTGTATTTCTATTATAACCTATGATATATTGTAATAAATAATATTTATCCAAATCTATCGTAAAAAAGGTAATGTTTTTATATGCCAACGGATATGTTAACCCGAATTCAACAAGGTGAAATCCTGATTTGTGATGGCGCAATGGGAACTATGCTACTTCAGGCAGGACTACAACCAGGTCATTGTGCGGAATTATGGAATATTGACCGACCGGAAGATGTCGCTGAAATTCATAAAGAATATTTTGAAGTTGGTTGTGATATGGTAATAACCAATACCTTCGGCGGAACCCGGTTTAAACTAAAGAAATTTAATCAAGAAAATCTGGTGATGAAACTTAATCAGGCAGGTGCGCAAATCGCCCGCGCGGTTGCAGATACATATCCGCATCGGTATGTGCTTGGAGATATCGGTCCGACCGGCGAATTTCTTCAGCCGTTAGGTGAACTGACTTATGAAGAACTATATACAGCGTTTAAAGAACAAGCAGTCGCATTAGTTGCCGGCGGGGTAGATGCGATTATTATCGAAACGATGAGCGCAATTGAAGAAGCGGTTTGCGCAGTTCGAGCCGTAAAAGAGAATACGAAAATGCCGGTGATTGCAACGATGACGTTTAATCCTGCGGGCGCGCAAGGGTTTAGAACGATGTTCGGGGTATCTCCGCAACAAGCGGCGGAACAACTTGCCGCTGCCGGCGCGGATATTATCGGGACAAACTGCGGCGGAGTTAGAGTCGAACAGATGGCAGATATCATCTGTGAAATGCGGAAATATACCGCAAAACCGCTGATTGCTGAACCGAACGCCGGGCTCCCGAAACTGATTGATGGAAAAACGGTTTATGATGAATCGCCAGAATATATGGCATCGTTAGCGCCGAAATTGGTTAACGCCGGAGCGAATATTATTGGCGGCTGTTGTGGAACTACTCCTACACATCTGAAAGCTATTGCTAAAGCGATTAAGAAATAAACCACTGTGGATATGAACGAAACAGTTGAAATCTACATAACTCTTTTCTGCGTTCACTATGGTTAGTTTTCAAAAACGAGGTTGGGGCAAAAGTGTTTGTGGTATTGTCTTATAAAAAATGAGCATTTGGCAACCGTTCCGGTGATTGAAAGTTTCCCCCGATTTTTTCTTGCCAATATGCCCGATGTGTGGATTATGTTACATTATATCCAAAACAAGTGATTTCGGTGAATTAACAACCGTATTAATCTGTGTTAATCTGTGGTTAATTGATTGTATGAAGATAGTCATTATCTCCGATACCCACGATAATCTGAACGCAATCACTGCGTTTGGCGAAAAGCTGAAAGAAATCAAACCAGATTTTTTATTACACGCTGGCGATTTCTGCGCACCGTTTGCAGTCCGAGCGATAAAACAGTTTGGGATCCCGATGAAAGCGGTTTTCGGGAATAACGATGGCGATAAAATTATGCTAACTCAATCTGCGGAAGGATTCGCTGAAATTAAAGAGGCACCATTTATATTCGAGTTAGGCACTCGAAAATTTGCAATGGAGCATTATCAGGATAATGTTAACTCACTCGCTACATCAAACCAATTCGAGGTCGTTATCTTTGGTCATACTCATAAACTTGATATCCGCACTCAACCTTGTCTGATTATCAATCCCGGAGAACTCTGCGGTTGGCTAACCCGCCGTAAAACTGCGGTGCTCCTTGATACCGATACTCTAGCCATTAAAATTATTGAACTTACATAATTTTTACCACTGAAACCACGCACCGACGCTGAAGCTTTGGAGCGCAGGCGGCTGAATTCACTGAAGTTACATTGAAATTATTCTTTATTGTTTGGCATGATTTTTCGGTTGGCAATAAGGGCAGAAAAACGAACTTCGACCAGAAATAACTATCCGTTTAATCGGAATACCACATCTTGGACAAGGGTCGTTCTCATGACCATAAACTTTTAGAAACCGGATAAATCGACCAGATTCGCCTCGGGGGTTGGTATATCCTTCATCGAACAGAGTTGTCCCTTGGAAACGAATAGATTTTTTCAGAATTGTCGGAATGGCTTGATGAAGTTTCCGGAGTTGAAGTTCGGTGAGATTACAGCTCAATTCTTCCGGATGAATACGCGCCGCAAATAGCGATTCATCCGCATAAATATTGCCTATTCCAGCAATTTTGGTCTGGTCGAGAAGTAACGGTTTCATTTTTCTTCTACCAGATAATAATGCTCGTAATTTCGCTAGCGTGAATTTCCGAGCGAAAGGTTCGATGCCAAGATTTGCTAATCCAGGAACCGCAGAATAATCTCCATGCGGTATGAGAGCGATTTTCCCGAATTGTCGCGGGTCAATAAACCGCAATTCTTTTTCTACCTTCTGACCGCTAACTTCAAGCAACTTGAGTCTTAAATGTGTATGTTTCTCAGTTGGCGCGTTGGGTTTGACCATCGCGATCCTACCACTCATCCCGAGATGAAACATTAAATCATATTCATTATCCAGATGGAATAAGAGATATTTTCCCCGACGATGAATATCGTTGATTTTCGTGCCGGTTAGGAGCTTGATAAATTTAACGGGTTTCGGAGTAACCAACTGTTTAGGTAGGGTTAATTTCACTGCGGTTATCTTTCTCCCCTTAACTTCTGGTAGAAGATAACGGCGGACGGTTTCAACTTCAGGGAGTTCCGGCATAGAGAAAAATTAAAATAAAGAAATGTTCCTTATTGAGCAATTTATAGTTATTTCGGTGATAGTTTGAAAACAATATTAGCATATTTCAAACCAATTTTGGAACCATTCTTTTCGTATCAGATATGTGTATGCAATAATAAAATAATGGAATTTGAATCTCTACTAAAAAAATATTCTCGCCGCATCAAACATTTAGCTATAAAATCAGCTGTTCCATCTTCAGCGATTGATAAAGAAGACCTCTATCAGGAAATGGTCTATCATCTCTGGGAACGATGGAGAAAAGGCGAATTAGAAGATAAAACCGATGCATATATTATCGGTAGTTGCTATTTTCATCTCAAGAATTATCTTCGTCGGTTTAAACCTACCGCAACTATCGCTAGCCTCCACGATCCAATCGGAGAAGAAGAGATGCTGCTTGAAGAGCTGATTCCTGACCGGAAAGCGCTGGTTGAACAACGAGTCGATGATGTACTGTTCATCCGTAAATTGAAAGAAAAAGAATTTACGAGAAGAGAAAAAGAAGTTGTTGAACTCCTTGCTGAAGGATATACTTTGCGAGAAATCAGCCAGAAATTAGCTATTTCCCATGTTCGGGTATTAAAAATTAAAAAAAATATTAGTAAAAAATTTAAGAAAGGGGGTTACCAAAAGTGATGTTTTTTTACTTATATATTTACAATAAGTATCCATAGCCTCCTCTTTCCATTTTATTTTAGAGTTTGCATTGTAGTTTAAAAGTTCTATGATTCTATAGAATAATGGATCAATGAGGAGATAATACCCTATGGCAAGACCAAATTTTAGTAATGAAATGGTTTTAAAGACTGTTAAGGATAAAGGAGTTAAGTTTATCCGTCTATGGTTCACGGATATTTTAGGTCAATTGAAAAGTTTTTCGATTACTAACGCCGAACTTGAAGAAGCGTTAAATCACGGTATTGGGTTTGACGGTTCATCGATTACCGGATACCAGGAAATAGAACAGAGTGATATGATTGCTAAGCCTGACCCGACTACATTCCGGGTGCTACCATGGCGACCGCGAGAGAATGCTGTCGCTCGAATGATTTGCGATATTTTGGAACCAAGTGGTAAACCATATACCGGCGACCCGCGCTATGTTTTAAAACGCGCGCTGGAACGAGCGAAAAAGATGGGGATTGACCATTATTATCTCGGTCCAGAACTCGAATATTTCTATTTCAATTCCGCCGATGCAACTGAAGTTCTGGATAAAGGAAGTTATTTCGATTTAACCACGCTCGATGCAGCGAGCGACCTTCGCCGTGAAACGATTTTTGCACTTGAAGCAATGGGTATCCCAGTTAAATATAGCCACCACGAAGTTGGTCCTAGCCAACATGAGATTGACATCCATTATGCAGATGCATTACCAATGGCGGATAATGTGATTACCTACCGAATAGTGGTTAAAGAAATAGCACAACGGTTTGGCGTGTATGCAACCTTTATGCCCAAACCCTTGTTTAATCGGAATGGTTCCGGTATGCATACGCATCAATCCCTCTTTAAAGGGAATAAGAATATCTTTTATGATAACAGAGACAAATATTATTTAAGTGAGACTGCGAAAAGATTTATCGCTGGTCAGCTCAAACATGCGAAAGAGATGTGTCTGGTATTTGCCCAATGGATAAATTCATATAAACGATTGCTGCCAGGATATGAAGCGCCAGTTTATATCGCTTGGTCGCAAAAGAATCGTTCGGCGATAATTCGAGTTCCGGAATATCATACGAAAAAAGCAATATCTACCCGAATTGAATTCCGTCCGCCAGACCCGGCGTGTAATCCGTATTTAACGTTTGCGGTAATGTTACATGCCGGACTTGATGGAATTGAAAAAGGATATAAACTTCCGGAAGCTATGGAAGAAAACCTTTATCATCTAAATGAAGATGAGCGGAAACAAGCGGGGATAGAATCGTTACCGAGCAGTCTCGGAGAAGCGATTGCGTTAGCGGAAAACAGTGAGCTGGTTCAGCGGGCGCTGGGCACCCATGTATTCAACCGGCTGATTGAACTGAAAAAGAAAGAATGGGAAGAATATCGCATCCAAATTACTGAATATGAACTTGAAAAATATCTACCTATTCTCTAACTATCGTTAGGTGATAGGTTCTCCATAGTCAAGTAAAATTCGGTAATATCCCGAAACTCAAGAAACTATTTGTTCTATAAAACATAATGAACGATAGATTTATCGAAAAAGATATTAGTGGTTGCGGTGTAGTGGGAATAATGAATCAAACGGGAAAACGATTTTCTGGTGAAACCATTATTTCCGCAATTGCAACCTTACATGAACGGTCGAATGGACTTGGAGGCGGATTTGCTGGATATGGGATTTATCCGGAATTAGCGGAATACTATTGTTTTCATCTTCTTTATGATACTGATAGGGCAAAGCAGGAAACAGAACAGTATATTAAAGCGAAGTATGTTATTAAAAAGGATGAACCAATCCCAACCCGAAATATTAAAGAAATAAAGCCCGTCCATATCCTCTGGCGTTACTTTCTAAAACCCCGGTTTACCGAGAGTGAAAATAAGAGACAATCCGGGAAATCGTCGCCCAATGAATATACCGATGCTACAGCTGAAGAGCAAGATTATGTTGTTGAAACAATGATGCATATCAACCGGCATATCGATGGTGCGTTTGTCGTATCCTGTGGAAAAAATATGGGAATTTTTAAAGGCGTAGGATATCCGGAAGATATCGGACGGTTTTATCGGTTAGAAGAATACGCTGGATATACTTGGACTGCGCACGGCCGATTCCCAACAAATACTGCTGGCTGGTGGGGTGGCGCGCATCCGTTTGGTATCCTTGATTGGTCAGTCGTCCACAACGGTGAAATATCGTCGTATGGAATCAATAAACGATTTCTGTATAATTTCGGTTACCACTGTACCTTAGCTACCGATACAGAAGTGATTGCATATTTATTTGATTTATTATATCGGAAACATCATTTCGAGTTCGAGCAGATAGCATCAATTCTTGCCGCTCCACTATGGGATGAGATTGAGCGAATGCCGGAAAGAAAAAAAGAATTTTATCAAGATTTACGTATTTTCTATAGTAGCGCTTTAGTTAACGGTCCTTTTTCGGTAATCGTGGCAAATAATACGGCAATGGTCGGATTAAATGACCGAATTAAATTAAGACCGCTCGTTGCCGCGAATAAAGGTGATTTTATTTATATATCTTCTGAAGAAGCAGCGATTAAATCGGTTTGTCATTCACCGGATAAAATTTGGTCACCGAAAGCCGGACAACCGGTGATCGGCAGGTTAAAAGGCGCACATGGATAAGGTTTAAGGTTCTACCCAACGTTATTTTCGTTTTTACAAGATTACCATGAACCCTGGAAAGGCTGGGTCAGGGTCAGTATTGCTTTAGGGTTAAACCATAAGCACCACAGCTGAAACCGGGTGGATAACAAGAGTATAAAATGGCTAAATCAATTTTCGTTCACGAATTCATAACCGAACGTAATGAAGAAAACTGTATAACCTGTCAAGTTTGTTGTCGGACTTGTGCAAACGATGTGCATACGTACGATGCGGAACTGGATAGAGTTATCACTGATTCAACGAAATGCGTCGGATGTCATTTTTGTGAAACATTATGTCCGACAGCAACGATAACGGTTAAACGCAATCCCTCGGAATTAAAACCAAACGCAAACTGGTCATTACAAATAGTCAATAATATAACCAAACAGGCAGAAACTGGCGGCGCGTTACTAACAGGAATGGGCTGCGATAAATCATACCCCATATATTTCGACCATATTGTACTCAATGCATCGCAGGTTACCAATCCTTCTATTGACCCGCTTCGAGAACCAATGGAACTTCGAACCTATATTGGCAACAAAGATATTTCGCGATTTGTAGAAAACAATGCCATGCTGTTACGGAATTCTATAAAACCAGATATCGGTACTGCCGGGAAGAGGTGGTCTGCCCCGCAATTAAAACTTGAAACCCCGATTCTATTCACCGCAATGTCGTATGGTTCAATCAGTTTAAATGCCTGTAAAGCGTTAGCTCGTGCGGCGCAAGAAGCAGGAACATATTATAATACCGGGGAAGGTGGTTTACATAAAGATTTATACCAATTTGGACACCATACCATTGTTCAGGTTGCTTCAGGACGGTTTGGGGTACATAAAGAATATTTAGAAATCGGGGCGGCAATAGAAATTAAGGTTGGACAAGGAGCTAAACCTGGAATCGGTGGGCATTTACCTTGGGAAAAGGTTACTGAAGAAATATCAGCGACCCGAATGATTCCGCTAGGAACCGATGCATTGTCTCCGGCACCACATCATGATATTTACTCAATTGAAGATTTAAAACAACTGATTTTTGCGCTGAAAGAAGCAACCAGGTATCGCAAACCGGTAGGGGTAAAAATCGCTGCGGTACATAATGTTGCGCCGATAGCTTCCGGGATCGTCCGTGCCGGTGCAGATTTTGTTTCGATTGACGGACTGCGTGGTGGAACTGGAGCTGCGCCGACCGTGATTCGAGACAATGTTGGAATTCCTATAGAATTAGCAATAGCGGTTGTCGATGAACGATTACGTCAGGAGGGGATTAGAGACCAAGCGTCACTTATTGCCGCTGGTGGATTTAGAAATAGCGCCGATGTAATTAAAGCGATAGCGTTAGGTGCCGATGCAGTTTATATCGGTACTGCGGCGTTGATTGCTTTAGGATGCCATGTATGTCAGAAATGTTATACGGGTAAATGTAATTGGGGTATTGCCACGCAAGATCCCTATTTAACGAAACGGTTGAATCCTGAACTTGGCGCTCGGCGGTTAACCAATCTATTGCGAGCATGGAGTTTGGAAATTAAAGAAATGCTCGGTGGCATGGGAATCAATGCTATCGAAAGTTTACGCGGAAATCGCGAACAACTCCGCGGAGTCGGTCTTTCTGAAACGGAATTAAAATTGCTCGGAATAAAATCTGCTGGGGAAGCTTGGTAAGTTATTATGAAAAAGATATATATTCACGAAGAGTATTGTATGGGCTGTCGTCTCTGTGAAATACATTGTCTCGTTCAGCACTCAAAATCAAAAAATATTTTTAAAATCTATAGAGGGGAAGAACCGAAACCGATATCGCGAATTATCATTGAGGAAAAAGGATATCTTTCCTTTGCGTTACAATGTCGCCATTGCGAAGATGCACCGTGTATAGATGCATGTATAACCGGAGCGATGTATCGTGAAAAACAAACTGGAGCGGTGTTATGTAACGAAGATAAATGTGTTGGATGTTGGATGTGTATTATGGTTTGTCCGTTTGGTGTTATTTTGAGAAATCAAACGGTAAATAAAGTCGGCTCGAAATGTGATTTATGCCAAGGCGAAAAAATACCGATATGTGTGATGAAATGTCCGAATCAGGCATTGGTGTTTGAGGAAAAAAATGAATAAGCGTAAAACTCGGATACACAATAATTCTAAATCCTTTTTTTCAGCTCGTCGTATTGCTCACGGAAGAACGCACTACGTTATTATTGGAAATGGTCCAGCGGCAACAAGCGCTATTGCCGCAATTCGAGAAACGGATAGGGATAACCCAATTACCCTTATTTCTGATGAACCATACCAGAATTACTCACGTCCGCTGTTATCTTATGTATTAGCTAAAAAAATAACATTTGACCAATTACCCTACCTACCAGAAACTTTCTATAAATCTCATCAGGTTAAACTTATACTCAATAGTTCTGTTGTCCAAGTGGATAGTAAAAATTCTCAGGTTATCTTATCTGATAAGACGAAAATTAACTATGATAAATTATTAATTGCTACCGGAGCAAAACCTGTAATCCCGAAAATTGAAGGAACCAAATTACAAGGAGTATTTCCCTTCACCAAGTTACAAGATGTTGAACAAATGACAAGATATATTGATACCTATCAGATTACAGAAGCCGTGGTGGTTGGCGGTGGTCTGATTGGATTGAAAGCGACCGAAGGGCTAATGGGACGTGCGATAAAGGTAACGATTATTGAACTTGCGGATAGAATACTATCGACGACGTTTGATAAAAAAGCATCCCAGATAATCAAACGCGCTTTAGAAAACAAAGGTTGTGCTGTAATCACGAAAAATTCAGTTAGGGAAATAAAAGGCGAGCATACCCGAGTCAAATCTGTCGTGTTAAATAACGGTAGAACCATTCAAACGGGCTTGGTAATTTTAGCGATTGGGGTAAGTCCGAATATCGAATTAGTTCGTAGAACACCGATTAAACTTAATCGCGGGATAATAGTTGATACGTTTATGCGAACCTCGGTAGAAAATGTTTATGCTGCGGGTGATTGCTGCGAGTCGATAGATTTACTGAACCATGTGTATCATCCAATAGCAATTTGGTTTAATGCTGCCAGACAGGGACGGGTTGCTGGAGCTAATATGGCTGGGATAGTTAAGGAATATCCGGGAAGTATCCCAATGAATTCCGTTGAGTTATGCGGGATTCCGAGCATATCGGTTGGGATAACTATGCCGAAAGATAAAACTTATCAGGTGAAAGAATACGAGTTTCCTGAAAGAGGAATATATAAAAAAGTCGTTTTGAAAGATAATAGAATAGTTGGCATAATTTTTTTAGGTGAAATCGAACGTGCGGGAATATATACTGGTCTTATCAAGGATAGAGCTGACGTAACTGAGTTTCGGGAATATTTAGGAAGAGAAGATTTCGGCTTAGTTTCTCTACCGAAAGAATATCGCAAACATTTAGTCACCGGGGAAGGATTAGAAGTATGAGAATAGATGCCCAAGGGCTCCATTATCGAGAGCTCAATGCGTTAATTCATTCTGCTATTGCACGTGGTGTAAAAAAAATTACCCTTGATAATGTTAACGGCCAGCGGTATATCGGCGCCGGATTGACCGACCCGGAAATAGAAATGGTTATTAATGGCACGCCTGGGAATGATTTAGCGGTGTTTATGAACAGCCCTACGCTTATCGTTAATTCAAATGCACAGGATGGTATCGGCAATACAATGAATCAAGGGAAAATTATTGTATATGGCAATGCCGGAGATATTGTCGGGTATTCAATGCGGGGTGGCGAGATTTATATAAAAGGAAACGCTGGGTATCGGGTAGGGATTCATATGAAATCATATTATAATTCACATCCCGCTATTATTATCGGTGGCACTGCCGGAGATTTTTTAGGAGAATATATGGCTGGAGGAAGAATTATTGTGCTTGGCATGGATAAGCAACCGGATGAAACTATTGTCGGAAATTATTGCGGGACAGGAATGCACGGGGGAACAATATATATTCACGGTAATGTTGCAGAACATCAATTAGGAAAAGAGGTTAAAAAAACCAGAGTAACTCAAGAAGACTTTCATATCCTAAACGAATACCTCAATCAGTTTTGTACGTATTTTTCAGTAAATAAAAAACTATTTCGAAAAAATGATTTTGTTAAGCTAATTCCTTACTCTCATCGTCCTTATGGAAACCTCTACGCTTACTAACGAAACTTAGTTGAGGTTAATTTTTCCGGTTTATCGAGCAGCATCAATAAGCTCAGATTCGCCATGTACAGGGAGTAAGTCCAATTCAATCTTATGTCTGAAATAATCGGTTAGGACTAAGGCAAGTAACTGGAGCAGGAAATTTTTCTTCAGCAAAGTCCTTGTGGTCGTTGTTGATATGGCTGTTCAGTAAAAGAACTGCGAAGTTTTGTTCATTGGATAATAGTGGTTATCCGAACATTCATCTTCTCTTTTTTATCCGACTCATGTATACTGCCTATCGTCTTTTTAAACCAGCCATCGTTAATGCCATTAAAGCTTTTTGTGTATGAAGCCGGTTTTCCGCTTCATCGTAGATAACGGAATGCGGGCCGTCAATCACTTCATCGGTAACTTCATATCCTCGGTCAGCGGGAAGACAATGCATATACAACGAATCTTTTGCGGTGAGGTTCATTCTCCGTTGGTCGCAAATCCAGCTGGTATATTTTTTCGAAATTTGCATTGACTCTTCTTTATTCTCGGTTGTAAGGTAGCATCCCCAGCTTTTGGGGTAGAGAACATGTGCGCCTTCAAATGCGAAGTCCATATCGTGGACAATTTCAAATTTACAGTTGTTTTTTATCGCGTTCTGTTGCGCTTGGTTGATAATTTCCGGCATCAGGTTAAATTCCGGCGGATGCGCTAACGTAACATCTAATCCGAACCGCGTCATTAGCAAGATTAACGACTGCGGAACGGATAGCGGTTTGGTATAACTCGGTGCATATGCCCAGGAGATAACAAATTTCCGACCGCGCAGTTCGTTATGAAACTTCTCTTTAATCGTCATTAAATCGGCTAATGCCTGGCAGGGATGGTAAATATCACATTGCATATTAAACACCGGTACTTCTGACCATTTTGCAACTTCATTAATATATTTATTCCCGATACCCCAGAAACAGTTCCGAATCGCTATCCCATGCCCATACCGAGATAGAACGATCGCCGTATCTTTTGGTGATTCCCCATGCGAAATCTGCATTTTATCCGGGGTTAAATCATGCGCATGTCCACCGAGTTGGGTCATTCCCGCTTCAAACGAGTTCCGGGTTCGGGTAGATTGCTCGAAAAAAATCATAAAGAGCGTCTTATCTCGAAGAATCGGATGCGGAATACCCCGTTTAAATTTCTCCTTCAACTCCGCAGCGGTCTGAAATAATAACGCCATTTCTTCGTCAGACCAATCCATATCGCTGATGTAATGACGGCCAGTGAGGTTAAGTGCCATAATTTCTCCCTAAATAAAAAGTGCAAATATTAAAAGCTAAATGGCAAATTTTAACTGATTACTCTGGAATGTTATTTTAACTACGCACTTTACCGTGCGTTAACCGTTGATTTTATTCTAATAACTACCGCGCAAACACTCGGCATCTATTTTGTATACTATGATAGAGTCCTGCAGCAAGGATAGATTTAAGCATATCTCCAGGGATAAATGGAAGGAACCCTGCAACAACCGCATGTTTCCAGTCTAGGTGCATAATGAATGCTAATTGGAATGTTCCAAAAAGTAGGATAAGCAACGACCCGAGAATCATTGCACGCAATATCTGAAAATACGATGCTGGTTTGGTGTTCGGAATCAGTTTTCCGACCAGATACGCAGCAGCAATGAATCCGATTAAATAGCCGCCGGTCGGTCCGGATAAATGCATGAGTCCAAATGATGCACCGGCGAATATCGGCAATCCGCTAGCGCCAAGCAGAACATACCCGAATTGCGTTACCGCTGCATATTTTCTCCCTAACGCAGCACCGAGAAATATAACGAAGAATGTCTGTAAGGTTAACGGGACCGGGGTAAATGGTAGCGGTATACGAACGAATGCGCCCAATGCGGTTACGACAATTCCAGTGATGATTCCGAAGAAGATAATTGCGGTTTTATTAGCTAATATTTCTTTTTTTGAAAGAATATCCCATGGTTTAGAATAGTTCATAGTAACTCCATTAATTTGAAATGTTATAGGGTAAATGAGTTAAATTAAGAAAAACTAGATTGATAGTTTTCTCTTATTCAACCTCGACTATTAAAATTGTTTGCTATGTCTATTAACAACGTCCGGGTCAATTCCTTTACCATCCGACAGCGGTATTCACCGCTAGCGCGGATATCGGTTATCGTCGAACATCGACTCAGTGCGGCTTCAGCTGATTGATTAATAATTGTAGCATTGAACGGCTGATTGAACAAGATACGTTCTGCTTCGATTGCCCGAATCGGTTTTGGCGCAACACTTCCTAACCCAATCCGAACTTTGCCAAACCGATTCTTATCTAATTCTGCTTTAATTGCAATAGCTACAATTGATATCGAGACCGCATTTCGCTGGCCAATTTTATAATATCGGCCAGATTCATTTTTTTTCATTTTTGGGAATCGAACCCCGAGAATCAGTTCGTCCGGTTGCAAAATAGTTTTCCCAGGAGCGAAAAAGAAATCTTCGATTGGAACCTCACGGTGTCCCGTTAAACTTTTTAAAATAACCGTTGCTTCAAGCGCGATAAGCGGCGGCGCGGTATCCGCAGCCGGAGATGCGGTTCCGAGGTTGCCACCAAGTGTTCCGCGATTACGAACCTGTGGCGATCCCATTCGTCTCGCCGCTTCTGCTAAAATATTCCCATATTTATTGATTAAATCCGATTCTGCAATTTCCCGCTGAGTGACTAATGCACCGAGTTGAATATACTCGCCAGTCTCAATTATTCCTTTTAATTCTTGAATCTGGGATATATCAATTATCTTCTTAGGATAAAAAATCCTCACTCTACCGGCAGCTAATTTTGATTCGCGCAATTCAATAGCTATATCTGTTCCACCAGCTAAGATAGTCGCTTCGGTCCGATATTCTCCTAAATATTTTAACGTTTCTTCTAATGTTCTTGGAATTAAATAAATTAGCTGATTCATATTTTGTAATATATTCTAGCGTAAGAACTTTAGGTAAGTAAATCTTTACTTGGGTTTCCACGGAGCATGTATGTTATTACACTTTCAGTCATTGTTTTTGTGAAGTTTATTTTCTTTCATATATATTTTGAATAAAATTTCCTACAAATTCATGGTTTTTTAGCCATAATCAAACTATCTATGAGGAACTTGATTAAAAAAAAGCAAATTCCAGGTTCCGGAGTTTGCTTTCTACACATTAGTTTTGAATCAACATTTGCCTATTAAGCTCAAATTTTGTATTAGAACCAAGATATGGAGGACTAAAGTCCGATTCTAGTGAAGAAGCTTATTTATATTTTGAGAGATAGAGGTTAATGAGTTAGTTGAGGAGAGTGAATCGCCCTTAGCTTAAGTTCAGGAAGAACTGGTGCATACACAATCTTTGATTTTTAACTCCGCATTTCCTGATTCCGCGCTATGCTAGACATAAGAAACGAATAGTTTCTATTGCAAAATTTAAGCTAGAAACTGTTTTTTAGCTTTTGTTTTCTACCCTCTAACCTTTTTCTTCATCGCTTCGCTCCCTTAGATATCCAGGATTTCTATAATGTAGATTATTGTTTTGCAGCTTGGAGAGTGTTCTGAAGGAGCATAGCGATAGTCATCGGACCGACTCCGCCGGGAACCGGCGTAATATATCCTGCAACTTGCGAAACCGATTCGAATTCGACATCGCCGACTAGTTTATCATCTACCCGATTTACTCCGACGTCGATAACCACCGCTCCGGGTTTAATCGCAGCGCCAGTAATAAAATTCGGTTTTCCAATCGCGACCACGAGAACATCTGCTTCCCGAGCGACTGCCGGTAAGTCTATCGTTCGCGAATGGCAAATGGTTACCGTCGCATGCTGTGCAAGCAGTAAAATCGAAACCGGTTTGCCAACAATATTACTTCTACCAATAACCACCGCGTGTTTCCCTTTCAATTCAATTCCGGTTTTTTGGAGCAGAACCATTATCCCAGCAGGAGTGCAAGGGATAAAGGTCGGAGTACCAATCAATAAATTACCAATATTCATCGGATGAAATCCGTCAACATCTTTTTGCGGATTGATACTTTCGATAACCTTTTGTTCATCAATGTGGTCCGGTAATGGTAGCTGGACTAGAATCCCATGAATTTTCCGGTCATGATTTAATTTCTGAATTAGGGATATCAATTCCGATTCTGTAATCGTTTCTGGTAACGCATATTCTTCAGAATAAATCCCAACCTCAGCACACGCTTTCTTTTTCGCATTAACATACACACGCGATGCAGGATTATTTCCAACAATCACTACGGCTAATCCCGGCTGGGTTTTTCCAGTAGCAACGAGTTGCGCGATTTCTTCTTTAATCTGCTGCCGAATCTCTTTTGCAATTGCTTTTCCATCAATAATTTGCGCTGACATAAAAAGTAGATAGCACAGATTATTAATTCAGATTACATTGATTCAAATGCATGACTCAATGTAATCGTCTTTAGCAATCTGTGTAATCCCTATTTTAAATATGCATCAATTGACCGGGCTGCAATTTTCGCGTTTCCCATTGCTGCAATAACCGTTCCTTCTCCGGTAGCAATATCTCCCCCAGCGAAAATATTAGGAATGGACGTCTGGAATGTTTTCGGGTCAACAATGATATGCCCATATTTATCCGTTTTCAATCCAGGCGTAAATCGCGGCAGTAATGGATTCGGTCCTTGTCCTATCGCATTGATAAGCGTGTCAATTTCCATTTCAAATTCTGACCCTTCGATTGGAACGGGTCTACGCCGTCCACTCGCATCAGGTTCGCCGAGTGCCATCTGTTGACAGCGCATTCCAACCACCCAACCATCCGCATCTCCTAAAATGGCTACCGGTGCGGTTAATAGTTTGAATTTAACCCCTTCTTCTTCAGCGTGATGAATTTCTTCGATACGCGCTGGCATTTCAGCAAACGACCGTCGGTAAACAATAGTTACTTCTTCTGCACCAAGTCGTAACGCAATCCGAGCAGCGTCCATTGCCGTATTTCCAGCACCGATTACCGCAACTTTTTTTCCACGTCGAATCGGAGTACCATATTTCGGAAACTGATAAGCCCGCATGAGATTAACCCGAGTTAAAAATTCGTTTGCCGAATATACTCCGTTAAGATTTTCTCCAGGAATATTTAAAAAATACGGCAGTCCGGCGCCTGTCCCAATAAAGAATGCTTTGAACCCTTGCCTAGCTAAGTCATCTATAGTGAGAGTAACCCCGATAATATTGCTCGTATGAATTTCTACACCGAGTTGCTGAACATATTCAACTTCACGGCGCAGAATTGCTTTCGGTAACCGAAATTCCGGTATTCCATAAATTAATACGCCACCGGGTTCATGTAACGCTTCAAACAGGGAAACATTATATCCCATTCGAGCTAAATCCGCTGCTGCGGTTAATCCGGCTGGTCCGGAACCAACCACCGCAATTTTTTTACCTTTTCCATTGTTGGAAACCGAGTCAACCTGTACTTGCGGGAAATTCTGCATTTCCCAGTCTGCTGCGAACCGTTCGAGTTTGCCGATGTTAACCGGCTCATATTTTTTCCCTAACGTACACGGGCCTTCGCATTGGGTTTCCTGCGGACAAACCCTGCCACAGATGCCGGGCAAATTATTTTTCTCTTTTAATTTCTTAATTGCACCGAGGAAATCTCGTTCGGCGATACATTTGATAAATCCGGGTATATCAATTTCTACCGGGCAACCAGGAACACACGGCGGACGTTTGCAGAATAAACATCGTTTCGCTTCTGCTACCGCCTCTTCTTCGGTATAACCGAGGCAAACTTCATTAAAATTCGTACGCCGCTGTTCAGCTGGCTGTTCAGCAATAGGTGTTTTTTTCGGTTGTATTGCAGGCATAGTTATTCTATCTTTTATCTGGAGTTAACCTCGACGAGCTTGAGCTCGTCGAGGTTTTTGATACAGCTTTTATCGAGCTCGATTAGGTTACGATGATGATTCTTTTTGAACGGATTGGAGAAGCGGAGCAAGTCTGCAATTTCCCTGACCGATTTTTTGCGCATGTTCAACAGCAATTTTTTCGTAATGCAAATATTGTTTCGTTCGACGAAGTAACTCATCAAAATCTACCTGATGCCCATCAAATTCCGGTCCGTCAACACAGGAAAATTTATTTTTTCCGCCAACCGTTACACGACATCCGCCACACATCCCGGTTCCATCTACCATAATCGCGTTCAAACTAACGATAGTCTTAATCCCATAGGGTTTTGTCAGTTCACTAACCGCTTTCATCATCGGCAGTGGTCCGATAGCAATAATTTCGTTGATTGCGATTTTAGTATCAAGCAATTGCTTCAATACATCTGTTACGAACCCGTGTATCCCAAACGAACCGTCATTGGTGCTATATAATACCTGGTCGCTGACCGCTTCAAGTTCTTTTGCTAAAATCAACAATTCTTTAGTCTGCGCGCCAAGGATAGTGATAACTTTATTTCCGAGCCGTTTTGCTTCTTTTACTTCTGGATATATTGCAGGAACCCCCACTCCGCCACCAATAAAAACCATCGTCCCGACACGTTTAATTTCCGCCGGATTGCCTAGCGGACCGACTATATCAAGAAACGCACTCCCGACCTCCATCGCGCAGATTTCTCTGGTTCCCTGTCCAATTTCTTGGATAATGAGTGTAATGGTTCCGGTCTCAGCATTATGGTCAGCAATAGTTAACGGAATCCGTTCACTCCATTCATAGGCACGAACAATAACAAAATGACCAGGTTTCGCTTTTGCTGCAACTAACGGTGCGGAAACTTCAAATAGAACGATTTTCGGAGCTAAATTTTCTTTACGAATAATGGTATGCATATCGGATATAAATAATAAGCACCACGAAAGTTAATTTTGTTCGTTTTCCTTTCGTGGTGTCGGTTTTTTACGCTATTATTGATAATACTATTTTAGCATATCTCGATTTTTTTAGCATGAAAATATAAGAATTATGCCAACGAAATTCTATGGCGAACCAATTGAAGTAGAGCTAGACGCTGCTTCTCGTCAGCCGATAATGTTCTGTTGGCGGAAGAAAAAATATCTAATTAGAACCATTCGTTCGTCTTGGCAGGATGTCGGATTCGGTCATCGAATAATACCGAAACGGGTAGCATGGCGGCTACGGCATCATCGGAATTATTTTCAGGTCGAAACTGATGACGGAAAGGTATTTGAAATATATTGCGACCGCACCGCAAAGAAGAAAACGTGGATACTATTCCGTGAAATTTAGAAACAAAGTATATATTCCATTGCGGAGTCCAGGTTGTTCTCTGAACTCCGCAACGGTTGAATGCATCAAGGTTAGCTTCTTTAGTTAAATATGTAATTCTAAATTTGTGTTAAACTCTAACCGACACTATTTACCAGCTTCAGGAGCCGGTGCCGGTGCTGGTGCTGGTGCTGGTGCACCTTCAGCTGGTGGTGCTGGCGGTTGTGCACCTTCCGGCGGCGCGCCCGGCGGGATTTCTGGACCAGCGGCTGGGGTCCCACCTCGACTTAAATACGGTTGCATCTGTTTCCAGAAGAAATACCCAGCTACGATAATTATCACGATTAATACAATTGTCCAGATGATTTTTTTCGCGTCCATGTAATAATTTCCCCCCTCTCTTGGCGAAAATTTCCACGCAATTGCCGAAAAATACCTGATTGAATTATTTAATTACTATTTCATAATATACCTGAATTTGTCAAATTGGTCAATAAAAAAATGCATTTTTTTGTTAAAAAAGTTTATTGTTCTGAGAAGACTTATTTTGTTCATGGTCTTTGTTGGTAACAATATCTTCTGGAATTTCGTCATCAGGTTTTTGATTATACTGCCGCTCGAGAAACTCTTTATATTTTCGGGCTACAGCTTTTTCCCGTTCGAAATATTCGATAAATCGTTCAGTACCACATTTGGCATTAACAATATTCCCGATATCGCGACTACAAAAATAAACGAGAACTAAATACATTGCCCCAATAGCTTCGAGAGTATGCCAGGTATATTGACTCGTAAACTTTTCGGTGACTATAACATAACTAAACGCGACGATTATCGGCAAAGCGATGATAAACCAAAAAATTCCCCGAATATAATATCCGGTAAACATATGACCGACCCCGGGAATAAAACTTAGTATTTTAACTATAAAAATCGGACAGTGTTGGACGGTAGGCCGACGCTGACGAAGCGCTAGTAAGATGGTTCCGAAAATATCTGCGACCAATTCACGGAGTTGGATAACAATCGGAATTTGTCGGAAATTCGGCATAAATATCCTATTTCGTTGAACATTTTAAGCTAAAATAGTTTACCCTGATAACACCGATTTTGCAAGTAGGTTCAATAATTTAATAAAAATATCTAATATGGTACTAGCACATCATTTAAATTAATTCCGATGAAAAATAATCGAATTCTATTAATCAATCCATGGATATATGATTTTGCGGCGTATGATTTATGGGTTAAACCGCTTGGATTACTTTACCTCGCAAGTATCCTTCGTGAAAATGGTTACCCCATCTATTATCTAGATTTACTTGACGACCGAGCCGAAGTATCGACAGCCAAACTTCATCTGCAAGAATTCGGGCAGAAGAAGTTCCGGAAAGAGGTTATCACTAAACCTGCGGTATATCAGCATATCCCCCGCCGGTACGGTCGGTACGGGATATCAGAAGCGCAGGTTCGCTCACAACTCAATCAGCTGCCGAAACCAGATATCATTCTCATAACTTCGATAATGACTTATTGGTATCTTGGCGTATTCCGAACCATCGAACTGGTTAAAGAAATATATCCGGATATTCCGGTTATTTTGGGTGGGATTTATGTAACGATATGTTATCAGCATGCGGTAGAGTTATCCGGAGCGGATTATGTGATCGCCGGGGTAGGTGAAGGAGAATTACTCCGACTGGTTGACCAGCTTACCGGAAATCAATCAAGGTTTATTCCCGACATAGCGAATTTCGATTCATATCCATATCCAGCGTTTGATTTAATCAATCCGCTGGATTATGTTTGTCTGTTAACCACTCGTGGATGTCCCTATCGGTGTACCTATTGCGCATCGCATTTCCTTAATCCGGGGTTTCAGCGGCGGCACCCGGAAAAAATCATGCAAGAAATCGAGTTCTGGTATCGGGAATATGGAGTTAAAAATTTTGTATTTTACGACGATGCATTGACTTTTGAACCAGAGTCACATTTTATTCCCTTACTAAAACTTATTATTGCAAAAAATCTGCCGATATATTTTCATACTCCAAATGGTTTGCATACTCGTGGGATAACTGAATCTGTTGCCCGAATGATGTATCACGCCGGATTTAAAACTTTGCGGTTAGGATTAGAGAGTAGCGACCCTGAGTTTCAGATTCAATCCGGTGGGAAGATATCGAATCCGGAATTCGAATCCGCAATCAAGCATCTGCATGCTGCGGGATATTCCCCAAACCAGATCGGAGTATATCTTTTAACCGGATTACCAAATCAACGTGCAGAAGAAGTTGAACGAAGTATTCGATACGTTAAATCCTGCGGAGCGCGCCCGTATTTAAGCGAATATTCGCCAATTCCTGGAACGAAGTTATGGGAACAAGCGATAACTGTATCTCGGTTCGATATCGCTTCTGACCCGTTATATCATAACAATTCGATTTTTCCTTGCCAATGGAAAGGATTTACGTGGGAACAACTCCAGCGATTGAAACTGTTACTTAAGCAGTAAACTTTCATGAAGTGATTCCCAGAATGTAGTTTCTATCCGAGTAGGATGCCATTCCAAATAGTATATGCTGAATACACCGGGAGTCCAATCATTCCAAGCGATATGTGGTAGCCCATTCTGGTCGAGTGAAAGTGCTGGCCATTCTGAACCCCCAGAGGTATGGCTGATATTTAGGTCATTAAGACTCGTCCATGAATTGCCGTTCCAGTATTTGTAATATATCTCTTTGTTTCCTGAAGATGTATCGTACCAAGCAATATGTGGATAACCAATCGTATCGAGCGCCAAACATGGTGAACGTGCATTACCCACAGTACTACTGATATTCAATGAACCGCGTGTTACCCAATGGGTTCCATTCCATTCTCGGTAATATACTTGTTCTGTTCCAAGGAAGGTTACTTCACTCCAAACTACATGGGGATATCCCCTTGAATCTAAGCAAAGTGAAGGTAATTGGGAATACGACCAGGAATCGTGTGTTTGACTAATATTTAAATTAGCTAAGGTAGTCCAAACTGAACCATTCCAAAATTGATAATAGATTTCTCCGCTTCCCCCGGGAATAGTTCCAGGTAGATGTTCTAACCAAGCGAGATGGGGGTAGCTATTTGTATCTACTGCTAACGAAGGTTGATATGATGGTGCAGAACTCCTTGTTATATTTTCGCTGTTTGACCAATCGGTTCCAGTCCATTTCCGATAATAGATATCGAAATTTCCGGAAGCACTATCCATCCAAGCGATATGCGGATACCCGAGCTTATCTAATGCAAGTGAAGGACTTAAAGCTATTCCCGTACTTTGACTGATATTGCGAGAAGTTCCTAACGTGGTCCAGACCGATCCGTTCCATTTTACATAATAGATTTGTTCGGAATCAATATTCCCTTCTTGCCAGGCAATATGGGGATTATCAAAATTATCTAAAACTAAACACGGATTTCTAGAATCAGCCGGAGTTTGACTGATATTAATCGAAGTTCCCTTCGTTGTCCAGATTGAACCGTTCCATTCGAGATAACAAATTTCCAAATTCCCATTCAGATAATCAGACCAGACTAAATGTGGATGACCATGTATGTCAGTTGCTAACCCATGCATACCGAGACCTGCACGAATTGGTACAGGTGTGATATATAATGATCCTCCACGTGTCGTCCAATGTGAACCAGTCCAGTATTTATATGCTAATATTTCAGTTGCAGCATTTTCATTTTGCCAGAGTATATGCGACCGATTAAATTTATCTATAACGAGTCGTGGGCTTTCGGAATAGGTCGGATTATTACTAATGTTAATTTTTCCTAACGTCGTCCAGATAGAACCATTCCAATATTGATAATAAACCTCACCATCGCCATTTGAATTATGCCACCACGAAATATGCGGTTGATCATCGGTATCTAATGCCAGACTCGGATATGCAGAAAAACAAGCGGGATCGGTTAAGAATAGATTTCCCTTCGTAGTCCATATTGAACCATTCCATTCACGATAAACAATCTGAGCATGATACGCACTACTACTCACTACCCAAGCAATACAAGGATTTCCAGATTTGGTTAAGGCAAGCGAAGGTTGGTTTGAATAAAAAAATTCGTTACATAATGAACTGTCGACAATCCATGCTGTATTCTGCAAATATGCATAAAATATTTTGTTTCCACCATGCCAAACGAGATGAGGAGTATCGTTCGAGTCGAACTGTATTTGGTGATTAAAAATATAAGGTGAACGACTTTCAAATAAAAAAGGAAATTGTGTAGTCCATATTGTTCCTGTCCATTCCCGATATTGTAACTCAGTATAGTCTCCGAAATCTTCTTTCCAAATTATACATAGATTATCTTGCGAATTTATTGTAAGATAAGGTTCTGATGCACGCGCAGTAGTTTTGCTAATGTTACTATCTTCGCCTACCGTAACCCAATTCGTGCCGTCCCATCGGATTAAATAAATCTGGCTTCCTGATTCAGTGTATTCCATCCATTTATTAAATGACCAAAATCTTCTATTGAGTCCAGTCGTTCCTACGGGAATCTCCGTCCAAGCAATATAAGGGAAATCATTCTTATCTAGCGTGATACTCGGATATTTTGAAATTCCCAAAGTATTGCTAATTTTACCTGTCCCACGTGTCGTCCAGACCGATCCATTCCAGTAAACATAATAAATTTCCCAATTGCCAAAATCACTGACTGCATAAACTATATGGGGATAACCGTTCCGGTCAACCGCAAAAGCGTATTCCTGCTGTCCCGCACCGAAACCAACCGATGTGCTACCAGAATAAATATTCGGGGTAGCCAATGGTTTCCAAGAAGTAATTAGAAGAGAACTCAAATCGAATCCGTAGCCAAAGCCTATAAAGATAAACAATGAATACAAGAAGAACCAGATAAAGTAAATCCTGTGAAAAAGAAGTCTAATCATAATAAAATTACTCCTTCCATTTATTTTGACATGTTATTTCGCCCAGCGGTTTTCTGCCCCGGTCAGGCGGTGTTTCCGCAGGATAGCCGAGCGGAGTTAACGCTACGACTCGCCATGGGTCGGGGATCCGCAAGATTTTTTTCACTTCTTGTTCATCAAATGCACCAATCCAACAGGTGCCAAGTCCTTCAACAGCGGCAGCGAGACAGAGATGTTCGACCGCAATCGCTACATCTATCGGAAATGCGTTCATATATCCGCCCTGCCGAGGATAGGCAAGTTCAGGATTACCGCAGGCGATAATAACCAGATTCGCTTCAGCGATAAACTTTTGATTTCGACATGCGGCAACTAATTTCTGTTTCAATTCCGGGTCGGTCACCAGAATAAATTTCCAGGGTTGCGCATTGCATCCAGACGGTGCGATTCGTGCTGCTTCAAGAATCCGGTTAAGTTTCGATGGTTCAACAGGTTTATCTAAATATTTTCGGACACTTTTTCGAACTTTTAGCGCTTCATAGAAATCCATTGAAACCCTCCAGTTAAATAATCAGCTGACTTAAATATGACCGAACAATAGATGATACTATCTGAATTCCGATAGAGTTCGGATTCAAGTCAGCTGCATAATTAATAATATCAATAATAATTATAAAATATAGAATGATGATTAGACAAACGCGCTGGCTTTCGCTTGATGGATGATTACTTCTGAAACGCCGGGGATATGCAACAGAATTTGTTTAATTCGGTTAATTTCTAAATCCGTTAAATCTCGATGTGATATGCGGTCCATGAAATGCCCAGTTAAAGTTACTTCACCGCGATGTACCAGAACATCGATATGTGCTAAATCCACCCCTTCTTTATCCAGCTTACGTTCAACATCACGGAAAATGCTTATATCACGTGGGTTCATAGTTTCGGCTGTCTGAAGTCCTAAGTTTTACATGCTCAATCTATTTAAAGGTTTTAGGTAAAACTCAGCACTCAGTATTGGGGAATTCGTCCTTGCCGTTACACCTCCTTACCTCCTACAAAACCATAAAAAACAAAAACCCGCCTTTTCATTTTTTCGGTAGCATAAATTTTCTACCGGAAGAAAAAGCGGGTTAGTTGAATTGGTTGTATGAACCTGTTTCTTTGTTTAGGGAGGCATGATTCTGCATCACCTCGAGTTCCAATCTCAAGGATTTCGTATTTTTAATATAGGTCTGCTTATCAATGCTCCCCTCACATCCCTAAATCGTTTCATTTAGTATAGCGCACTTAATATAAATTGACAAGTTTTTTGAAGAAAAAGATTGAACCGACAACCACTGTTACATTGATGTTGTATCTGTCGTCATGCAATAGCCAAGACTAATTTCTTGAGTTATCGCATATAGTCGTATCCTGAACTAAGATTATGATCATTGAAATCGGAGTAAAGCGCCGATGTTTCCGAGTTCTGGCATAATTGGATGCCCGACAACATATTCAATTTCGCAGTTCTGTTTTATTGCAAGTTTAACCGCTTCTTCGACCACATCCGTAATCGGTTGCATTTTTTCTGAACAGAACGGGCAATTTCCATTATCAATATTAAAATATCCGCAATGCAAACATTTATACCCCGATTTTTTGAATCCGTCAGCGATAATTAAGGTATGGACTTTATCTTCCTGTAACGCTAACAGCGTATCCGAAATTCCGGTAACCGTAAACTGATTGGTCTGTTGTCCTTCAAGTAATTTAGCAACTAGTTTCGCTTCCGCAGCGCGTTCAATTTTCTGTTCCACCGCTAGCGATTGTTCGAGTACCTGTTCAATCGATGCGGTAAGTTCTAAATTCAATCTTCCGGCAATCCGTTGTTGGAGATAACTATGCAGCGCCCGTTCGAAATCCGATAGAATTTCTTTCGTTCCACCGATAATGAGACGGTCGAACGGTTCCTTTTTATAATATGACCAGAGAACATCAGCGGTGTGTTTCAGATGCAAATGAACATGATACTGGATATGCCGTTCCACATGTGACGCTGCACCGGAAGCCCAACCTGGGCGTCGAACCTTTTTGGGGACTTCATCAAACAGGGAGGTATATTCTTCTATTTGCCCGAGATAAACAATAAAGATCCGCGCTTTTTCTTTATTGACCAAAACGACACAGTATCGTTCATATTCATCGAGCATACGTACCATCGGTTGAATGTATGGTTTTGCATCAATAACCAATTCATTGGGGAACGGACATGGAAGTTGGAATACCTGCCAAAAATTATTTCCGCTAGATGAAAATAGTGCTACTCCCCGCGTTTTATTTGGAGTAAACTCCGACGTTATATATCGCGAGATTCGTTTGCAGTCAGACTCAACGGATTTTCGCTGTTCAGCAGATAAATTTTTTTCATCGAGCGTAGCTAACGATGATTTGATTAAATCTTTTGCCGTAGTTATGTAAGTTTTTTGCGGAGTTTGTTTGTGTGTAGTATTGAGATAACACGAGGTTACCGGAAATTTATTTCCAGAGAATGAAGATAATTCCTGAACGTGCTGGCGAGTAATGAGCATAAGCTACACCTCCGAATGTGTCGAAGTATCAATGACCACCGGTCTAATTATTCAAAAGGACTACTCCAATTACTTACTATGATTTTGCGGATTACCACTATGGCGGTTATTTTTTTATGCGATAACGTACCCGCAGCCAGAGGTCACAGTCAGCAAGATAGACGTCTTGTCTCGTTCCATCTTCAACGCCAGCAGGAATATTGAGTATGAACTGATGCCGCGAATATGGACTACTCCAAAATCCAAATCCGAAATATGCCGGTAAATCTATTGGGAGAACCCCCCCTGTTCTCGCTTCAGCTGGAGTTAGGATAATCTCTAAATCTTCCGTATGCGTGAAATGCGAAAACGAGAAATTTTCAGCAATAATTTCGTCATCCCAATCAAAATCAAATTCATCGAATGGGAAAACATCAAACACTTCATCCACCGAACTTGCAACCGGATACGATGAAATATGTTGGGCTAGCCGCTGTTCATCATATTGCTTTCGTTTCTGGGCATCACTCAACGTTTCGTAAGCTTCCTGGACTTCTTTAAATTTTTCTTCCCACGCTTTCGATTTACTTCCAGTATGCCGATCCGGATGATATTCTTTCGCTAATTTTCGGTATGCGGATTTAATCGTTTTTAAATCCGCATCCGGTTTGACCCCGAGCGTCCGATAATAGTCTTTCTTTTTAGGCATAGATTATCATGATTCAACCGGATTTTTACAGATTCATACCGATAGATATTCTATCCGTTTGGATCCGCTTAAATCCGTTTACGTATTGGGATATAGCTTAGCACTATTTGCAGATTACTCCAACTGGATAGTTACATAAAGATAACCACCATCGCGATAAATGCGTAATATTACCGTATCACCTTTTTTAAGTTTGGCAAGCGCCCGGTTGTAATCCGCAATAGTGTTAATTTCAATATCATTAATTTTCAAGAGAACATCACCCGGTTGCAAGATATCACTAGCAGGACTGCTAGAGTCTATATCAATAATAACAACTCCACTGGTTCGACGTAAATTCAGTTCACGCGCTATCTCAGGCGTAATGTTTTTCACAGTTAGCCCTAATTTATCAGGAACTGTTTCACTGGCTTCAGGTTGGGTCGTAGACAGTTCAGTTGGCATCTCCGCAATAGTCACTTGAAATTTATATGCTTTATGGTCGCGCCATATTTCCAGTTCAACTTTTTTCCCGACCGGCGTATTGCCGACTAGATTTCTAAGTTCACTCCCGTTTTTAATTGCTTTTCCATCAAACCGAATGATTACATCATCAGGTTTCAATCCAATTTTTGCTGCCGGACTGTTCTCCCAGACATTCGTTATCAATACTCCCTGTTTAACACCAAAATGTTGCGCTAATTCCGGGGTTAAATCTTGTAATCCGACGCCAAGATATCCACGAACAACTTTTCCTTTAGCGCGCAGGTCAATATAAACCTTCCGTGCAATATTTGACGGAATAGCGAATCCAACTCCAGCACTCTGCGGCGCCCCTTGGGTAACAATAAAAGTATTTATTCCAATCACTTCCCCTTTCATATTTACCAGCGGTCCCCCGCTGTTACCTGGATTAATCGGCGCATCGGTTTGGATAAAATCTTCATAATCCGCAACGCCGAATCCGCGCCGACCAAGTGCGCTAATAATCCCGTGGGTCACAGTTTCCGATAATCCAAAAGGAATACCGATAGCCAGCACATAATCACCGACATTAATCGTATCCGAGTCACCGAGTTTTGCTACCGGAAATCCGCCGCCAATGCGAGTAATTTTGAGTACCGCAATGTCTGTTTTCGGGTCTTTCCCAACGATTTCAGCTTTATACAGAGTACCGTCAGCAAGTTTGACGCTAATCTTATCCGCTCGGTCGACTACATGGTTATTGGTTAAAATATACCCAGCAGGGTCGATTATCACACCGGAACCAAGGTTGGTGACTTTCGAATCACGCCATTGGTCATCAAAAAACCGACGGAAAAAATCTTCACCAAAAAATTCTTCAAAAAACGGGTCACGACCGAATGGGTTTCGTATTCCCCGGAACGGCGATTTGATTATCTGTTCAGTATGAATATTAACCACCGCTGGTTTAACCGCAGCGACAATCGGCGCAAACGATTGCATTGAAGAACCGCTCGGAAATACCAGAGTCGGCTGATGCATTACCGCAGCGGTTTTCCCAATATTTTTAAACACGGATATGTATACCAACGCTCCACCTGCCAAACCGCCAATAAGTAACAAGATGATAACCAATAAAACCGTTTGTGCTTTTCCAAATTTATTCAACAGAGTATTCATATTGTTTTTCCTTTGTTAGATAATGGTAGATTAGATTATAGTATTTTATTTCAATTTATCATGGCTACGCTTTACTAAACTCTTCAATCAACTTCCGTTGTTTCGGAGTTAGATGCCGAGGTATTTCAACATTTATTTTAACAAATTGGTCACCCCTTTTGGAACCCTTAAGGCCGGATACACCTTTTCCTTTCAAGCGCATTAATGTTCCGGGCTGGGTTCCTGCGGGGATTTTCATTTTGACTCGGCCATCAACGGTTGGCACTTCAATTTCGCCACCGAGTAGCGCTTGTGCCAGACTAATTTTGACCGTGGTATAAATATCGTTTCCTTTGCGTTCGAACGTATCATGTCCCTGCACCCGAAAGGTTACATATAAATCACCGCGTGGACCACCGCTAATCCCTGGTCCTCCTTCCCCGCGAATCCGAATTCGGGTTCCATTATCCACGCCAGGCGGAATGGTAATGCGGAGTTTTCGCGTTCGGGTAGATTCTCCACGTCCCTGACAATCATAACATACATTCCCACCGATTTTCCCTCGTCCATTGCAGTAAGGACATGGTCGGCTTACCGCAAAACCACCGTGCGCAAATTGAACTGTTCCTCTTCCATGACAGTGCGGGCAATTCTGAGTTCTACTACTCGGTTGCAATCCGGTTCCGCTGCAGGTAGAACAAGTATCAGAGCGTGGAATTTGAATGACTGTGGTACCGCCGGAAATCGCTTGCAGAAACGGAATTTCGAGTTCAGTTTCTATATCTTGTCCTTTTTGCGGAGCATACTGCTGATATCGAGAGAACTCACCACGGTCGAAAATCTGACTGAATATATCACCTAATCCACCAAATCGGCCAAAATCATCGAATGAAAATGAGAAGTTTGCTCCGGATTGACCAGCGCCAGCAGTATATCCAGCATATTCCGGCCCATAGCCAAACCCGAATCCGCTAAATCCACGCGATTGCGCTTCCCGTAACTGGTCATACTGCGCTCGTTTCTGTTTATCACTTAACACTTCATACGCTTCATTTATTTCTTTGAACTTTTCTTCAGCGGATTTATTATTCGGATTGGCGTCTGGATGGTATTTTTTCGCTAGTCTACGGAACGCAGATTTTATCTGCGCTTCTGTAGCATTTTTATCTACACCTAATATCGCATAATAATCTTTCGCTGCCATTGACCACCTTAAACATCAGAGCAAGTATATAATATTATATAACAATTATATAACAATATAACTATATATTTCATTGAAATAAAATCATAGAATCTCAAAATAATCTTAAGCAAAAAATATACCTGAAAAATCTATGCTATTTTGTTAGAAATCTGAGGTGAAACCGACTCCGTTTTAAGTCAAAATAACAATAATAATATCAATGAATTATACTAAAAATACCCATCGTGATAATGAGATATATGAATGAATATTTTTTTGCCTGTTTATACTGTTATAATGGCAAAATGTCAATTATGCATACATTTCTCCCCTGAGTCTTGAATTTCCGGTTTTGACTGTAATGATATATAAAACATATAGATTTATGGTATACTATATAATCAAACCTACACGATAACAGTCGCCGAACTTATGTGAGACGGGGGAACCAAGTTTTAGGGGTGAATTGCTCATTGAGCATAGGGTTACTTTTCGACCCGAACCCGTCAGCTAACCTCGTAGGCGTGGGAAGGTGAGTAAACCTGCCTTAACTGAAACCAATGCACAATTACAATGATACATTACATACCTGCTTATACACTTCCCGAATTTTATAAAAGATAACCAGAATTGAGCGAGCATAAAACGTTACCGGTGTTAATTTTGTGTATCTCATTTATATAGCGTATGCTAAAAAAAATAAAAAATTTGATTATCGGCAGAGCGAAAAACCTTGAAGACCCGCATGTATTCCACCAAATTTCATTAATTGCATTTCTTGCCTGGATAGGACTTGGTGTAGATGGGTTATCCTCATCCTGCTACGGTCCGGAAGAAGCATATCGTGCGCTCGGAATGTATAGTCATCTCGGGATATATCTAGCGTTAGCGACTGCAGCAACCGTGTTTATAATTTCTGCTAGTTATTCGCAGATAATCGAACTATTTCCAACTGGCGGTGGCGGATATCTGGTTGCTTCAAAACTCCTCGGGCAATATGCCGGGCTCGTTTCCGGCTGTGCGCTTGTCGTAGATTATGTTTTAACGATTGCGATTTCTGTTTCCAGCGGTATGGATGCAGTATTAAGTTTTATGCCGCCGTTCTTTTTAGAGCATAAACTGGTTACGGCATTTCTGGTAATCGGATTTCTAACCATACTTAATCTACGTGGGGTTAAAGAATCAGTATTAGTTCTTGCGCCGGTATTTCTAACCTTCGTTATCACGCATACGTTAGTCATTCTGGTCGGTATTTTCGGACATACGAGCGCATTACCGGCGATGGTTGCTGAAACCGTGCGCGAAACGCAATATGGGATTCAGAACCTCGGATTTTTCGCTGTTCTAGTTATCCTCATGCGGGCGTATAGTCTCGGTGGCGGAACGTATACCGGGATTGAAGCGGTAAGTAATGGACTTCAGATATTGCGAGAGCCGAAAGTTAAAACAGCTAAACGAACCATGCTGTATATGGCAGTTTCACTCGCGTTTACTGCTGGTGGGATTATTGTTTGTTATTTATTGAACAATATCCATCCGCAGCCGGGCAAAACGATGAATGCGGTGCTTATCTCAACCGTTGCTGGACAATGGATTGTTCAAGGGATTCCGATAGGATATGGATTTATTATTCTCACCTTGCTCTCAGAAGCTTTACTACTATTTATTGCAGCGCAAACCGGATTCTTAGCCGGACCACGAGTGCTCGCGAATATGGCGCAGGACGGCTGGATCCCACGGCGATTCGCGCATTTAAGTGACCGATTGGTTACGCGGAACGGAATCATCCTGATGGGGTTAGCGGCATTATTGACGGTTTGGTATACCAAAGGGAATGTCAGCGTTCTCGTAGTATTATATAGTATCAATGTTTTTCTAACCTTTACCTTATCGCAACTCGGGATGTGTGTGCATTGGTGGAAAAAACGGCGGACTGAATCGAAATGGATTAAACGGCTGCTGATTAATGGCATCGGGTTGGTGATAACGACTGGGATTCTTTGCGCAACGGTTATCCTGAAATTTGAAGTTGGCGGTTGGGTGACGTTGGTTATCACAGTTTCATTCATTCTCTTCTGTTTATGGATAAAATCGCATTATACTGCGGTTCGAAAGGTATTCAAACGGCTGGATGCGATTCTCACCGACCTTCCGCTACCGGAACACCCGCCGAAACTTCCGCCGAAGGATCCAAAAGCTCCGACGGCAATCTTGATGGTCAACCAATTTAACGGGTTAGGTATCCATTCTATGCTCGCGATAATCAAATCGTTTCGAAAGCAGTTTACCCAATTCGTTTTCGTTTCCGTTGGCGAAGTTGATACCAGCAAGTTTAAAGGAGTAGAAGAACTCGACCGACTCCGGGAAGCTACCGAATCTGCTCTTAAAAAATATGTTGAAATAGCGAATAAACTCGGATTCTATGCCGAATACCGCTATTCAATCGGCACCGATGCAATTGATGAACTAGAAATCCTCTGCCGTGAAGCGACGAAAGAGTTTCCGAATTCGGTCTGTTTCGCTGGTCAGCTTATTTTCCCGAAAGAAAACTGGGCTACCCGCCAACTCCATAACCAAGCAGCGTTCGCAATTCAACGCCAACTACTTTTCCACGGGATAAATATGGTTATCCTCCCGATTCGCGCTATCGGATAAACGCCAACGAATCGCTCGATTCCCTATTGTTCTAGTTTCTAGGGGTTTTATTTATTTAACGTATTGATTTATATCGAGTTATACATTGATTGGATACTATCCGAAAAGAGCGATGAAACGAAGTTGAACCAGTGTGCCTTTAACCCACACTGGTTCTCCTTCGGTATCACAATAGGGTTAACTTGTTTAGCAAGAATCTACGATAAAACTGGAGCACTTCCTCTATACAAATCCGAATACCGAGTATTTAAACTCTACGGCAAGTAAACAGTAGTTAAAAGGAAAGGTTTTTATGTTTTACTGGTTGTCAGTTTGCTGACAACTGTTTTTTTCTTCCGGTTTGGAGACCAGCGGCATTCGTGCATGTTTGGTGAACGAGAAGGTTAACTGTTCATACCATGAGTCGGACGAAATCACCATCCGCAGGATTTGTTTCCAGAGTTCGACCGGCGGACCGAATTCCTGCCAATCAACCACCATAACTCGAACACCACGACGCCGCATCTCTTGAATCAACAGTTTATAATTCTTATCTAAATGCTGGAGATAATCAAGCGGAACCCCGACTTCTTCCTCGCGAGCACGCGCTTCCATCCGGCGATAGCATTCTTCCGGCGGAACTTCAAGGAAAACGAAAATATCCGGTGGCATAACATCACGACTCATATTCCGGAATACAGTCACATACAACTCATATTCTTCTGGGGTCATGAACCCACGTTCCATTGCGGTCGTTGCGAAAACTGTATCGCCATAAATCGGTCGGTCTTGCACCACGACGATTCCTTGTTCACCCCAGGCGAGTTCGACGGCTAACCGATGCTGTTCATACCGCTGCGTGAGCATAAACATCTGCATCGCAAACCCGCCACCGGTATTCTTGCCGGTGCGCAAATCATCGTAGTATCGGTTCAGGAAATGGGTGAATTTCGGATGGTGGGTCGGTTCTTCAAGAACTTTAGCTGGCCAACCACTTGCGGTTGCCGCTGAAGCTATCGCGTGACAAGCATTAGTTTTCCCAGCACCGATATTCGCATCTACCGTGATAAATAACCCTTGTTTCTTTAGTTTATGATTTTGAAGATTATTTTGAGCCATAATCTATCCCTCGAAAATTTATTCTCCGATGATTACCATTATATAAAGTTAGAAATGAATTTGTCAAACAGTTTTTTTACCTCAACGATATATGCCAATTAGAGATAATAGCTAAACGATGAGAACTCTCTCGATGTAAGTCGGTCGAATAAAAAGCTAACCACAATAACGCTAAACGGAAGCTTATAACCTATGCCACCTTGTTTTATTTCAATTCTATAACCATATCCATCGCTATATTCATTTTCATGGTCATATCCATTGGTTTCACTTGGGTTGGTATTGCCATGTTCATATTCATTTCCATAAACATATTCTGCGTATATTCAGATTTGATCATCCGCCCGGCATCAAGTGAATGTTTGACCTTTCCTAAAACCATCTGCTCCATCCGGTTAAACTTCATTTCCGGCATTGTGTCGTAACTATTTTCTGAATTAACCCTATCTAACTTCCAATCTTTAACGAGCATTTTCTCAAACAAAGTAATAACTGCATAGCGTTTTCCGGAAACAGTTTCGATACTTAATAACGTTGATTCTTTCATCACCTGCGCTGATTTTTCTTGCATAAACGGTAGTTTAATCTGGGTGGTTGATGACCAGACTTCACCAACGTTAACCGGATGCTCAGGCAGAACCGGCGGCATATTTTTGGTCATATCATTGAAGTCGAATCCACGACTTAGACCCGGCATCAATTCTTTTAACTGCTCCATCCCGCTGAATTCGAGCATTTGTCCGGTTTTAGTAACTTTCATCGAAATCGGTTGCCCCAAAAATGGGAACGGTTTCGTTGCGGATTTCGAGGAGAACATCAGCTGATTGTTTACACTCATCTCGAATTCTCCCGAGTTGATTGTTATTACGATTCGCTGACCCATAAACTCCATATTCTCAATTAATTTATCAAACATCATTTCTAATTCCGCAGTGCCGGAAGTATCAACATTTTTCGTGCTCATAATAATATACCCTTGCAAATTGAGCGTTATCGGCATAGAACTGGCGGTGAACATTCCGAAACGCTGGTTCTCTAACCCGCTTATGTTCATGGTTCCGTTGCCTTTTCCGGTCATCTGATATTTCATTACTTCACCTACCTGATAGTTATATTCTAAAACCACAGCTTTTTCCTGCGCATATGCTCCAACCAAAAAAACTACCGTCCAGATGATACTTGTTACTATAACGGATACCCTCATAAAATCTCGCCTCTTTCTTTAAATTTTAACTGATTATTCCAACGAGGATTGTAACATTATTTTCTCTATTTCAACAACAATAAGAGATTATAAAAAATCGAAGATAGATAGACAATATTCATATTTTTATAGTAAACTACCATACAATATAACATTTTGGGATAATTCAATCAAAATCTACTATCAGATTCTTCGGTTTTTATGTTCGGCTTTGCACGAAATTAGGAGATGCAGGGTTAACCCCATCAGGATTTTGTATGTACCGGCTCTCCGAGCTGAACGCAAGACTATTCACGAATTGGGGCTCATACACAATTTGGGTCTAATAGGATTATGGCTATGAAACGAACGGTTTTAGCAGTATCAGCGTCACCAAGAGCAAAATCGTTTACCGATAAAATACTCTCGCTGTTTCTGGAAGGGATGGGGGAAGATATTGAACTCCATAAATTCTATCCGCATCGGATGAAAATTAATCCGTGCACCGGCTGTTTCACTTGCTGGCTGAAAACCCCTGGCGTTTGTGTCCAGCAGGATGATATGACAGAAATTATGAAATGGTTCAACACGGCAGATGTAATTATTCTCGCAAGTCCGCTCTATGTATTCGGATTCACTGCCCAGATGAAAACGGTACTTGACCGGTTAATACCAAGTGTTGAATGCTATATCACTACCAATGAAAAGGGATTCTCTTACCATAAACGACGTTTGCAGAAATCCCAGAAAATGGTGCTCATTTCATCTTGCGGATTCCCTGAAATCGAGAATTTTGAGGTTTTGAAGCAGCATTATTTAGCAGTGGTTAACCATTGGGGAGAAGATGCTGGGATGATTTTGATTTCCGGTTCTGGTGCAGCGAATATTCCCCATTTCTTTGACGAGAAATATAGGCTGATTCGGCAAGCCGGAAAAGAGCTGGTTGAATTCGGTAAGGTTACGCAGGAGACAATGGATAACATCGCGTCTGAAATTATCGACCGACAGGTATATCGGGATATAGCGAACGCTGCGTTTAAAGGCGGATTAAAAGGTAGCATCAAAACGATGGTAAAATCTCTCCAAGCGGTTCGTGAGAAAGATAGTCGTACCCAACGATAATTTTGCATTCTACAAAAATAAAGTAAACTATAAAGTATCAGTTGAGATTTTAAGTTCAAAAGGATATATGGTCTATTTAGGTATTGATATTGGGTCGGTTAGTGTCAAGGTGGTAGCGCTCGATTCAGCGCAACAGATTATCTTCCATTCATATACTCGGCATCACGGACAACCGATTCCAACGGTCATCCAGGGTCTTTCCCATCTTCCGATTCCGAACTCTAAACTTTTTCTAGCGTGCACTGGGTCAGGCGGAAAATTACTTGCTGAAATTCTCGGATGCTTGTATCTGAACGAAATTATTGCAGTAACTAAAGCAACAGGCTTACTCTATCCACATCTGCGAACAATTATCGAACTCGGCGGAGAAGATTCTAAATTAATCTTACTTGAACCGGAAAATAATGATGAAAAAGTCCGGTTGGTTGATTTCGCAACGAATACCATTTGTGCTGCGGGAACCGGATCGTTTCTCGACCAACAAGCGCATCGCCTTGGGATTTCCATAGAAAAAGAGTTCGGAGAACTCGCATTGAAATCAAAAAATCCACCGCGAATTGCTGGACGTTGTAGTGTCTTTGCAAAAACTGATATGATCCATCTGCAGCAAATCGGAACTCCGGACTATGATATTGTTGCCGGACTTTGTTATGCGGTTGCGCGGAGTTTTAAAAGTATCATCGGTCGCGGAAAATCGTTTCAAAAACCGATAGCATTTTATGGTGGAGTTGCGGCGAACGTTGGAATGGTTAGAGCATTCGAATCAGTTCTCGAGCTGAACCCCGGAGAATTGTTTATCCCAGAATATCATGCAAATATGGGAGCAATTGGCGCTGCGGTTACCCAGGTGACATGTAGCAAATACCAAGCACCATCACATGATGTAGGAACGATACTCAATACTCTTGAAAAATATCTCGCGCAGCCGAAACGACCGAGAACTAGTTGGAATAAACTGCACCAACTAAAGGATGACAGGACGAAAGCAGAAAAAGATGAACTAGCAAGATTACATCTGAGTGCAGCGGTCGACCCGATTATAGATGTATTTCTCGGCGTTGATGTCGGTTCAATCAGCACGAATGTTGTTTTAATTGATAGAGATAAAAATGTCGTTGCCCGCCGATATCTAATGACTGCTGGACGACCGATAGATGCCGTCCGTCGCGGTCTCGAAGAAATTGGAGAAGAAGTTGGTAGTCGAGTTCGGGTTTGCGGTGCAGGGACGACCGGTTCTGGTCGGTATCTCATCGCGGATTTTATCGGAGCGGATATTGTTCGGAACGAAATTACTGCTCAAGCGACGGCGGCAATTCATTTTGACCGAACAGTAGATACCATTTTCGAAATCGGTGGGCAGGATTCGAAATATATTAGTCTAGATGATGGTGTCGTAGTAGATTTCGAGATGAATAAAGTTTGCGCTGCAGGCACCGGTTCGTTTCTAGAAGAACAGGCGGAAAAATTAGGGATTAAAATCGAGAACGAATTCGGGAAATTAGCGTTATCTGCAGAACAACCAGCGAAGTTAGGTGAACGATGTACCGTGTTTATCGAATCCGATTTGATTTACCATCAGCAGGAAGGTGCAAGTAAACCGGACTTAGTTGCCGGGTTAAGTTATGCGATTGTATATAACTATTTGAATAAAGTTGTCGGCGATAAACGGGTCGGAAATAATATTTTTTTCCAAGGTGGTGTCGCAGCGAATCAAGGCGTGGTTGCCGCATTTGAACAGGTTACCGGCAAAAAGATAACTGTTCCACCACACCATGATGTAACCGGAGCAATTGGCGTCGCTATATTAGCGATGGAATTACAATTGGAAAAAAGCAATTTTAAAGGGTTCGATTTAGCGAAACGGAAGTATGAACTTTCATCATTTACCTGCAACGGTTGTGCAAACCTTTGCGAAATAAATAAGGTGAGTATTGAAGGAGAACCGCCGTTATTCTATGGTTCACGGTGCGAAAAATATGAGGTTGGCCGAAAAAAAGCGGTTGTTAAACTGCCGGACTATTTTGCAGAACGTGATAAAATCTTACTAGGAGGTAACGGGCAGAAATCTGAGGTTAAAACGTCGAAGTCAGCAGGTAGAAAAGATTTAACTGTCGGTATACCTCGTGTGCTTCATTTTTATGAATACTTCCCGTTCTGGCGAGAATTCTTTACGCAGCTTGGGTGCGACGTGGTGGTATCAGATAAAAGTAATACGCAGATTATTCATGAAGGAATTGAAACGGTACCCGCAGAAACCTGTTTTCCAGTAAAACTTGCGCATGGGCATATTTTAAATCTATTAGAGAAACAAGTTGCTTACCTATTTTTACCGAACATAATCAATCTTTGGCGAGAACCAGACCAAAAATTTGAACTGAACCATTACTGTCCGTATGTCCAATCATTTCCGCATCTGGTATATTCCGGCATAGATTTGGAAAAGTATCCGGTGAAAGTATTGCAGCCGGTAGTTCATTTTCAACGGGATAAAAAACAACTCCTGAAAGCATTGGCAGGGGTCGGGAAAGCGCTCGGTAAAAGCATAACCGAGGTTGATGAAGCTCTATCAGCAGCGATTGCTGCGCAACAAAAGTTCTACCAATCAATTCGTGCTGCAGGAACGCGTGCACTGCAATCACTTACACCATCCGAAAAAATGCTTGTTCTGGTTAGTCGGCCGTATAACGGCTGTGATCCGGGATTAAACCTCGATATACCACGGAAACTCGCACAACTTGGTGTGAAGTCTATCCCGATTGATTATTTACCGCTTGAGCAAACGGATATATCTACGGAATATCCGGAAATGTATTGGCGGTCGGGACAACGGATTCTTGCCGCAGCGGAATATATCCGGAATCACCCGAATCTCTATGCGCTGTATTTAACCAATTTTTCCTGTGGTCCGGATTCGTTTATTACCCATTTCTTCAAACAGAAAATGTGCGGAAAACCATATCTGCAAATTGAAGTTGATGAACATAGCGCTGACGCTGGAATTATCACCCGCTGTGAAGCGTTTTTGGACAGCTTACGGAATTATGAAGCTAGAATGGATCGGCTAGAAGTTAGTGGTCAAAATCAATCGCGTTCCGCAATCGGAGATAGAGGTGTGACTATTTTACAAGTAAACGTACAAGTAAACGGTGGGCGAACAATTTATCTGCCGTATATGTGCGACCATGCATTTGCGGTGTGTGGAGCGTTTCGCGCAGAAGGGATTCCGGCAGAAGTTATGCCAGAATCGGATGATACAACGCTGGAGTATGGCCGAAAATATACCAGCGGGCGCGAATGTTTCCCCTGTATCGTAACAACGGGAGATATCGTCAAGCTGGTAAAAACACCTGGATTCAATCCGGAGAAATCAGCTATTTTTATGCCAACCGCTGAAGGTCCCTGTCGGTTCGGACAATATTATGTCCTCCAGAAAAAAATATTAGCGGAATTAGAACTAGCAGATATCCCGTTTATTACGCCTACTAGCCGAAATTCATATAATGGACTTAGTCAAACGTTTCGGCGTCGCGCCTGGCAAGGAATGGTTGCTATAGATCTCTTGATTAAACTGTGCTTGCATACTCGCCCATATGAGAAAAATCCTGGCGAAACGGAGCGGGTATATCGCTATTACTTAACGCAAATTAGTCAAGCAATCGAGTCGAAACAACCACTAGAACCAGTATTAATCGCTGCTCGTGATGCGTTCCGCCAGATACCAGTCAATCGTGATATCAAGAAACCATTGATTGGGGTTATAGGCGAAATTTTTATCCGATGGAATCGGTATAGCAATCAGGATTTAGTCCGTAAACTCGAATCGCTCGGCGCAGAAGTTACCATTGCCCCAATGGTAGAATGGATATTCTATACTAATTTCATCCATAAAAGGAACCAGTGGATTGAAAAACGATACGGGAAGTATATTACTGCGCTACTTCAAGATTGGGTACAGAAAAAAGATGAACATCGGATAGCCAATATTCTGGCGGTAGATTTAGCAAATGCTATCGAACCGGATACAGAGACGATTATCGATTACGCTTCGTCATATCTAGTTCCGGATTTTGAAGGGGAAGCGATTCTAAGTATTGGGAAATCGCTAGATTATATGCAATCCGGAATAGCGGGAATCGTTAATACCATTCCGTTCACCTGCATGCCAGGAACGATAGTACAAGCTATCCAGAAACGATTGAAACAGAAATACCCAGAAATCCCGCTACTTACCATTGCGTATGACGGTACCGAAATTGCCGCAGTCCAGACCCAAATAGAAGCATTTATGTTCCAAGCGAAAGCGAACATCGCTAAATCCAAATAACAAAAACCCAATTTCAAATACATCATTTAATCATTTACCATTATAATTATATTTAATTTAGGTTTTTGGTGTTGGATTTTGAATTTATGAACAAATGCTATGCGGCGGTTGTTCTTGCTGGAGGCCGAATCACCGGCGAATACGCACGGGTTACCGGACAGACGATTAAAGCATTGATTCCGTTCAATGGTAAGACCTGTTTATCTATAGCATTGAACGCATTGCTGGGTAGTAAATATATTAATCAAATTTATGTTGTCGGCCCGCCTGAAATTAAATTTGAGGAATCTGTTGGTCGTTCCTACCAGTTTATTCCTGAAGGGGAATCTGGCGAAGAGAATATTTTTCGTGGTGCGTCAGCAATCTCTTATTCCGGCAGGTTTATCATCTGCTGTTCGGATATGCCGTTTATTCAGAGCCGAGATGTAGATGAATTTATCGAGCTCTGCCCAGAAGATACTATCGCCAATTATCCGATTTTTCTTAAAGAAATGATAGAACGAACGTATCCTGATGTTAGACGGGAATATGTGTATTTGAAAGATGGTGCATATACCGGTGGGAATTTGTTTCTGGTACATACGGATTTGTTCACGCAGTATCAAGAACTTATCACGGCAGTATTCCGGGCGCGAAAAAGCCAGTTCCGAATGTGCCGACTACTCGGTATTACGTTTATAGTTCGGTTTCTCTTTCGGCAATTAACGGTTACGGATATTGAGAATAAGGTTAGCGATATTCTTGGCGGGAGAGTGAAAGCAATCCTAAACGCTTCACCGAATCTGGGTATGGATATAGATTTACTGCATGAATATTATACCGCCCGAGAAATAAGCGAACAGAAAAGATAAATGAGAAAAATTTCTACCAAGTTTCAGCTTAGGGTTTTTGCTATTGATCGCATCACTATCTCCCTGCAATAATTCCTGATAAATTAGGGATAATTTATCTGACGAAGCTTCAGCGAAGTCAGACTTTCGACTGAATTCGGGTCGAACAACATAATGTATTATATCTTTTTCTTTCTTGCATATCCGAGCAGCAATCCCAATCCAAATATACTTATCCCAGAGACAATCGCTCCTAACCAGAAAGTAAACGGTGAAAAAACAAACTCGATTTGATGTTCACCTTCAGGAATCGGCAGTGAACGAAGCAAGGATTTATACACGCCGATTTGCACCGGTTGTCCATCTAATTTCGCTTTCCAACCGGGATAGTATATTTCACTAAGAATTACCGAACCCGGAGCTGATGAAATCACCTGCAGAATGATACGATTTGCGCTATGGTGAACCACCTTAACGGTTGCAGTTGAATCCCGCGCATCGGTTTGTCCGGATACAACCCACGCACGGGGATATGCTCGATTGAACTGATATAGTACTTTATAACCTGCATCATAGACCAATGATAAACGTTCATTGTCAATCGGGAACGGTGAAATGATATATTTCACATTCAGCAGTTGCCATAAGGTTTCGTTATCGAATCCGGATGCTTTCCAGAACTGTTCATAATGATTCAACGGGAACGATTGATATCCATAAACGCTTTGGATATGCGGCAGAATCCATTTATTGCTAATCATTTCGTTCCCTAACGGTAGAATCCGATATGGGGTTTTATCTTCTTTCAATTTTTCTACAATCGGGTCGTTATAAACGAACCGTTTGAAATCCGCAAGTCGCATTGTCTGCAGATAGGGTGCATGTGCAGTTCCTACATCGAAAAGAAAGATTAGGATAAGGGAAAGATAGGCTGCGGTTAACAATCGATATTTTCGACCCAATTTTGGTTGCTGGCTATTATCCGTAAGATTTGAATTTCTGTTCCCCTCGTCTGGAACCAAGTAGAATAACATTAGATTAAACTGCAGACCAATGATTGTGGTAAAAAACAGAAACCGGGTGATAACCAGTTTGAAATGATTAAAGTGCGGTTTTGAATTTGGTAATACGAGAAACACAAAGATAAGAAACAAAATCAAACTTAATCCGGTCAATAGAATAAAGCAAATCTTCTTTTTTTTGTCCTTTATCCTTGGTTCCCCCATTGAACTTTCGGAGTAAACTTGGTACATAATATATTCCACGCCCGTTCCGGCGAGTATAGCTAACGAAAATGAAAAGAGCAATAAAATCTCTGCAGGTACCCGTAGCCATTTCAATCCGGGAATGAATTGATATACCAGCGGATAAACCGGATTAAATTTGCCTAACGATAAGAAGAGAGAAAAAAGCATCAGCCCGAGAAAAAACCAAACATATTTTCTACGCGAATAAATCAATCCGATACCCGCTAATAAAAACGGTAGAACCCCGAGATATTCACTTAACGTTCTCGGCGCATTGAACCGACCGATATACGGTATCACCCCTGCTGGTGAAAAGAACCGTCCGAGATTGAGATAAGAACTTCCGGAACCGAGTCGGACTTGGTCACCAAACGGACTGACCAGAATCATACTTAACCATTCTTCCGGTGGGAACGATGCTTCCGTCGCTTCCTGATAAGATAAACCTTTCGCTCGGGTTGACCATTGGGAATATTCGGCAAATGGTAGCCATTGAACCGCAGTTAATCCGATAGCTAATAATGCCAGGATCATTAGATATTGGAATACCTGGTTTCGAACCGGAGCATACAGGATTTTGAATCGAATGAAGTAGAATATGAGATAGAAAAAGATGCCTATCCAGGTATAATAGCAGACCTGCCAATGGGTAGAAAAAATTTGGATACTGACCGCTATCGCTGTATAGATGAACCAAGCTAGTTTCTTCCGATGTAATGCTTCAGCGAAAAAATAGAAAATAACCGGAATCAGCGATGCGGCAACCAGTTTCATGGTATGTCCGGGATAGATTAACGTAATCAAGTTACCGGAAAACATAAACGTTATACCGGCGATGACTCCTGCAGGTCGGGATAATCGCAACGTTCGGCAGACTCGGTAGGTGAAATATCCTGCGATAAAAATATGGAGATAATAAATCAGATTAATTGCAAGTTCCTGCGAGCAGAAGATAAGAAATAGTATAGTCGGATAAAACCAGGCAAATGAACCGTTGGCAAACAGCGGCATCCCCGAATAGATATACGAATTCCATAACGGCAGTTGACCGGATGTAATCAGTTCGACACCAAGCTGGTGGAACGGTAAGAATTGCCAGAGATAATCTTCTCCGAAATAGATTTTACCAGTAATCAGCGGGTAGCCGAAAAAAAGCAACGGTAGGAATAAAAATACCAATACCGGATATAGACCTTTGTTCATATGCTTATAAAAGCATACGGTATCAGGCGATGTTTTGTCTAGATGATTTAATCCGATTTTATCTCGAGCAAGGATGAACGAGCTCGAGCTCGTTCATCCTTGCTTCGAAGGTACAGCTTTCTTTAGTTGCTATAGAAAGGGGGATAGCCGATAAGCAACTACCGTAATGGCAGGATGCTAGACTTCAATAAAATCTTTATGAAACCAAACTCCAGACGCTGGAGTTTGATGGTTAATGTTAATCTTATATAAGAATCCGTCTAAAAGAACGTGCTATAAATTTTATGGAGAACGATCTATTATTAGGGTCGAACCTATTTTTTTGCGAAGATGGTTTTTTTATAAAGCGAAGCAAGTAACTCGTATCCAGCAGGGCTAAGATGAACGCTATCAATAGCGAGTTCTTCTTTTAGTTCCCCTTTTTCATCTAAGAATTTCGAATATACATCCAGCCACTTCGCGCCGTATCGTTTCGCTACCTTTTTCCCATGGATATTGAATTTGATTATATCCGGATTTTTCGGTGCAAATTTTAATCGCACTGGGAGAACTGAAATACACCAGAGTTCGGTTTCCGGTAAATCTTTTCGGATTTTCCAAACCAGATATTCATACTGTTGCAGTTTAACCTCGAACGGCGTTCCTGCACTAAACAGCAAGTCGTTGATGCCAATCATCATAATAATCATTTTCGGATGCAGGTTATATATCGTCGATTCCAAACGGTTATAGACTCCATAATGCCGAATACATCCCATGGTATCTCCGCCGATACCGCGATTGATAACTTTAAGATTCGGGAAATATTGTTCTACTGGAAATCGGTGGGTTAGTGAATCTCCAACAAAAACGATTCCGCCTTGTAGCTTGCTCATATCTTCGTGAGCAAACTCTAGTATTCGCTGTTTGGCGAAATCAGAGATTTTCTCTTTTCCTGGAGCATTTGTTTCCATCGGAGTAAACCCGGCTGGCGGCGAGGGAATAGCTCCTCGTTTCGTTGCATTCATCGTTGAACATGACATAAGAATTATACAAAATATTATATGGAGAGAAATTATCTTCCTTTGCGTTATGGACATAGTAAATTCAACATAGCAGATTTAATCCTGAAACTAACTCAATGAAATATTCAGGTTAAATCCCGTTAGACTTCTCACTATTTTGACTCGAGTTAAACCTCGGGACTATTCATCTATGATTCTTACTGGAGCACGTAACAATTTCTTTTCCGCTTGATGCCGTTTATTCGCGAGGATTTTTTCTTTAGCGCGTTTCGACCGTTTCCGTTTCTGCCGCCGGATTCGTTCCCGTTCCCGTTCCCGAGCGCTTTGTTCACCTAACTGTCGCGCTTCAATTTTATCTAATAAAATTCTCCGTGCAAGATAGCGATTCAACGCTTGCGAGCGTTCCTGTTGACACCTAACCGATAACCCGCTCGGCTGATGAACTAGAATAACGCAAGTTGACGCTTTGTTTAGACGCTGACCACCTTTTCCGGAAGAGCGAACGAAAGTTTCAGTCAGTTCCTCTTCTTTAACTCCCAGTTGATTCATCCGGTCATATAATTCTTTTTCTTTCGCTGGAGAAACCGGAAAGCGTCCCATAAACAAAAACAAAAAAAAAGACAATGCAAACCATTGATAACGGATACAAACAGATACCTAGGGTAACGGTTTGCATCCGTATGAATTGGCTCGAATCGCTTTTGGTTAGAATAAGAATATCGCTGCAGCAACTACGGTTGTCCAGAGTCCATCTTTATGCCCTTCAGCGGATTGGGTAACATTGGTTGTGCGAACAATTTTCCGACTCATTTTCCAGACTTCTTTCCGTGCATCCCAATGTACTTCCGTATCGTATTCAATTCCTAACGTCGTCGCTAACATACAGGCGGCAAGGTCTTCCGCATAATCCCCAGCATCTTCACCTGTCTGCCCGAATGCATGATGTTCACTCAAATATCCATGCTGAGTCACATCCGCTGGTATCGCTAATCCAACCGAGGCAGCAATTAACCGATTCGGTTCATTCGTCGCATTCTCGCTTAATACACAGAAGGTTATCTGTCCTGGTTGTAATAATTTTATCCCCTGGTTCCGTGAGATGATTTTACATCCCGGCGGAAAAATACTCGACACCCGAACGAGATTGCATTTCTCAATTTTCGCATCCCGTAACGCTAACTCGAACGACTGCAGTTTCTCACGATGTATCCCAACTCCTTTAGTCAGAAAAACTCGAGTAGGTACAACATCCATTCTAGGGTATTATTCTCCTTTCTATAAAAAGATTACGGTGATTTATTCCACCAAATGCAACGATTATTGTGTATCGGTAAATACACTATACACAAAATTTCTATGGATGTAAAGTAAAATTTTTAAATTTATTTATTTCAGTAATTTCGTGGTTACCATTGTTGGGAATAACGCATAGAATTGTACAGCTTTAACCAGATGGTCGATAGGAATATGGTCATTCGACGTATGCGCATGAATTTCATTTCCTGGACCAAAGCCGATCGTCGGAATTTTAAACCTGCCCATGGTGGTAACACCGTTAGTACTAAAAATCCATTTGCTAAGTTTCGGGCGTGTCCTGCGGATTAGCGTAGCGGTTTCAACTCCGATTTGTACCAGCGGATGATTTTCTTCCAGCACCCAAGTTGGAAAATATTTTTCTGTCGGCAATAAATAGCCGGTATAACTGGGCTTTAGATATTGGAGAACACTTACTTTAGCCTCGGTATTTTTCAATAATGATTTAATTTCAGCGACTGCGCTTTGTTTAGTTTCTCCAATCGTCAAGCGGCGGTCGAGATATATCGTGCACTGGTTAGGTACCGCATTGATTGATGCAGTCTGACATTCAATTTTGGTTACGACCACCGTCCCTTTACCTAAAAATTTATCGGATTTCAATCGTCGATTCAGTTTCTCTATTCCTTGAATAATCGGGGTCATTTGATAGATAGCGTTTACGCCACGTTCCGGCGCACTCGCATGACAGGAAACACCGGAAGTCGTAACCTGAATTTCCATCCGGCCACGGTGCCCGCGATAGATATCCAGATTCGTCGCTTCACCGAGAACAACGTAATCTGGTTTCAATCCCGATTGCCCGAAAATGTATTGATAGCATAACCCATCACAATCTTCTTCCTGAACGCTCCCAACTACATAAAGGGTAAACTTCTGGTCTAACCCGAATTGTTTAATCAATTTCCCAGCATATACCATGCTAGCAATCGCCCCTTTATTATCTGAAGCACCGAGTCCGTAAACATTCCCATCTTCAACTTTCCCTTTAAATGGGTCGAACTGCCATGCGGCTCGGTTGCCGATCCCGACAGTATCAATATGCGCATCGTAGAGAATCTTTGTTTTTCCGATACCAATCTGACCGATGATATTCCCGAATTTATCTGACCATACGGTATCAAATCCGACGTGGTTCATTTCTTTTTTAATTCGATCTACCACCTTTTTCTCATTTCCACTTAAACTCGGTATAGCAATTAATTCGCGCAGGAAACGAACCAATCGTGGTTTTTCATGTTCTGCCTGTTCCGATAGTTTTTTCACTAATGCTTGCATGGTATCAATGTTCCTTTCCTCATCATATTATAGTAACCAAAATTATTCTTAAATTATTATATCCTATATTACTCTCGTCCAATTAAAAATATGATGGTAAAAAACTGATAAAATAAGGGGTACACTTTTCGCGCTACCTCCTCAATTTTTCTACTCGGTTTTAGTTGAGGGTATATCCCAATTTATCAGGGATATTCACGCAATAGTAGTGGTCTGCCGGATACTGATAGCCCCGAGCGCTATCGTTCGGTTGCAGGAGCGGTCAGTGTAATGTGCGGCGGAGAAGAGTGATATGTTCTCTATAGGATTTTATCGGAAAAATATCCAGCCAATCAATCCACTGCCAAGAATTAACCAGGTTGGCGATATTTTTGTCCTAATCACAACGAGAAATGTTAGCAAACCGATTCCAACGGTAGCAATATTTATTATTGCTGGTTTTGATAACATAACCGCAGCGGCTGCAAGTAGTCCGACTACAGCAGCATTTATCGTCGGTAGAATATGTTCCATAAGATGCGACCTGCGATACCGTGCATAGAACCTACCGGCAAGATAAACTACTACTACTGATGGGAGAAAAATCCCGATGGTTGCCGAAACCGCTCCAGGGACTCCAGCAAATTTAAATCCGATAAAAGTCGCCATGATTGCTACCGGCCCCGGGGTGACTTGTCCAATAGCAGCAGCGTCAAGAAACTGAGATGGGGTTAACCATTTTAACTTGGTAACAAACTCATGATGCATTATCGGTATCATACCATACCCACCGCCGAAGGTAAACAACCCAATTTTCATAAACTGAAAACAAATATATAATAGCATTCCGAAATCAGTATTCATAAATTTACTTGCTTCTTACCGCATACGTTCGGAATAAGGCATATACTCCGACAACGATAAGAACTAAAATAGGATGTAGATGAAAAACCGCTACCGCAATAAACACTATTCCGCAGATTATACCCTGTTCTATTTTTTTAATACAGGTTCTCGCTAGTCGGAAGGTCATCCCTAAAAACATTCCAACTACAGCTGGAGCGACCCCGGTTAACATTGCGCGAATATTCTCGAGATTTGCAGTATGATAATACACTGAAGCTAACAGCAAAACGATGAGAAACGCTGGGGTGACTAGTCCGGCGATTGCTGTCAATAACCCTGGGATTCCATGCAAACGATATGCAATAAATGCACCGATATTAGTTATCATTACTCCGGGTGAACTTTGTCCGACCGTGCAGGCGTCAAGGAATTCGTCGTGGGTAATCCATTGTTTGCGGGTAACCAATTCGCGTTCCATAACCGCAAGCATCGCATATCCACCACCAACAGAAAGAATCCCGATTTTCAGGAAGACGATAAATAATTGACGTAACGTTGGAATTTTCGAATTCATTATTATAGTTAAAATATAGAATGAAAACCGGTATTCCTGCTTTTTTACTCCAACGCAATTTTCTCAGTAATAAATGAATAGAAAGCTGATTCGTTCTGAATAGCGATTCTGATTTCTAAAGCGAAAAAAATCGCAGCATCGTTATCTGATTTTGTGAGTAATTGACAGAGTTTAACCGCATCTTTCAGCGTGGTAATCAGCATAGTGCATTGCTGTTGTTTCGCTAAATCAATTAGGGTTGCGATATCACGTTCGCGATAAACATAATGGTCTGGATAAGGAATATACCGTTTAACTTCCAGGTTACATTCTCGTACTGTTGCTAAAAACGATTGCGGCTGAGCGATCCCAGCAAATGCGATAACCGGTTGTCCAGCACATTGCGAGATATTGATTTGTTCTTGCGTGCGAAGATTACTCAGATATACCGGAACCGTTTTTGCTAGAAAAATCGGAACATCCGGTGCAACCGTATGGAGCTGATTAAGCAAAGACGTATATTCTTTATGCAGGTTCGTTTTCGTTACGATAATCGCATCCGCACGCGATAACTGCGTGATTGATTCTCTTAATAACCCACGGGGCAGACAATAGCTATTATCGAATGGATTCGTAGCGTCTATTAGAACAATATCTAGTGTTCGGTGAACCGATAAATGACTAAATCCATCGTCGAGAATAAACAGTTGAGGTTGTAGCGTTTTAAGTGCAAATTCGCCAGTCAGCTTTCTTTTTCTCCCGACGATGATAGGAACGCCCGGTAACGATTTTGCTAATAGATACGGTTCATCACCTGCGGTTTTCCAATCACAGCGTAGTTGCGTATAATCGGAAACAACCGTTACTTTAGCGAGGTTTTGTTTTTTATACCCACGACTTAATATAGCGACTTTTATATCCCGCTGGTTGAAATATTCCGCTAACATTCGAACCACCGGCGTTTTCCCGGTTCCGCCAACAGTGATATTCCCTACCGAGATAACTGGAATCGGGAATTGTTTTCTTTTCAGAATATTCTTGCGATACAACCAAACTCGAAGGGTTATCACCGCTGTATACCCGAGCGATAAGAAATAGAGTACCAGACGGAGTATTCGTTGTATGAAGGTCGGTCGTTCGTTATGAATGAGATTGAGATACCAGTTGATTGATTGCATAGATAACTCTTTATCAAATTAGCAATATAGGATACAATAAGATAAATCAAAATGACAAAATAAAAATAATAAAAACGGCTCTAGAAGGAAAGAACAGAACCACAGAAATCGGTAAACACCACGATAACGATTGAGAAGAAGGAGATGAAAGAATATGGAAGTATCCCAGATAATCGGGCAAGTGTTAGCGCCAACAATAATGATATCCGCATGTGGATTGTTACTGTTAGGCCTACAAAATAAATATTCAAATATTATCGACCGGATTCGCTCGTTAAACGAAGAACGGCGGAAACTTCGCGGTCAGCAATTAGATGAAACTAAAGAGAAACGGATGGCAAATATCGAACTGCAAATCCCACGATTGCTCAATCGGGCACGATTGGGTCGTAACTCGATTCTGTTTATGTATATCGGAGTATTATTCTTCGTATTAACTTCGGTATTTATCGGAATTGATATTCTGTTTAGCGAGTTCATCAATTTAGAATTATTAACTTCCGGTCTATTTATGATTGGACTCGGGTTTGTTTTCGTTGCGGTGGTCAATGCGTACCTTGAAATCCGACAGGCGTATGATATTATTCTTATCGAAGTTTCGGAATTAAATATTCCAAAAGAGAATTAATCTTTTGTCAAAAAGGGGCAAAAAATACGGTCTGAGCTTGGACTGAACCGGTAACCTATATTACAGTTTAATGAGAGAATTCGAGATTAAGTAGTTCTACGGAAGTAGATGATTTTAGTCAAAAAATCGCAAGATGTTCAAACTGGCTGCCCCGCTAGGATTCGAACCTAGTCGCGCAGCTCCAAAGGCTGCTGTGCTACCAGTTACACTACGGGGCAATCCTAATGCTATCCACGATTACATTTTGCTTTGCTATTTCCGACGCTGTTATTAAAAAAATTAAGCGCATAAACTCGGAATGGTTCCTAACCGGGCAGGTATTCTCTAGGGATTACGGAGTCTCATTCCGCCTGAACTATTACATTCCTTTCAGGACTTACTTTTCTCAATAGCTAAACGCCGAACTTAGCCTAGAATAAATAAATTTTACCATGTTTAAATAAACTTGCGCAAGCGAGTATTATTGTTACGATGCGGTTTTCAGGTTAGACCTTAAAACAACTCTCGGTTAAAACTGAGCCGAAGATTTCAAATAAATGTACCAATCTCAATCAAACAGATTCCCCAGTTTATTCTTATTGAAATTCTAGCCGATGGTGAAGACAATGGTGGATATACCATCCTATGGTTTTAATCCCAAATTTCCTAATTCCGCAAGACTTGATATAAGAAACGAGTCTCTCCCATTATAAAGTTTAGGTTAACGACTAATGCCGAAAATGGCGAATCCCGGTGAAAACCATCGCGATCCCTGCTTCGTTACAAGCATCAATCGAATCCTGGTCGCGTTTTGAACCGCCAGGCTGAATGATTGCGACAATGCCTGCTTTTGCCGCTTCTAGAACGCTATCATTAAACGGGAAAAATGCATCACTCGCGAGAACCGCTCCTTTAACTTTATCACCAGCACGCGCGATTGCATGCCGAACCGCATCAACTCGGTTAGTTTGTCCCATACCGAGTCCGAGCGTAACATTATCTTTCGCAATCGCAATCGCATTCGATTTGAGATGTTTAACCACTTTCCAAGCGAACTTCATGTCATTGAACATTTCCGAAGTCGGTTGCGTTTTAGTTACCACCGTTAGTTTCCGTTCATCAAGCAGTAACTCATCTGCTGTTTGAACTAATATTCCACCACGGACGTGACGAAAAACCAGATTCGTATGGTGAACGTTACTATTGGAACCTGTGAAATCCGTGGTTAAAATCCGTACATCGGGTTTCGTAGATAAAATGTGTTTTGCGGCGGGTGTAAGTTCAGGAGCAATAATTGCTTCTAAAAATTTTTTATGCATTTTCTGTGCGCAGGTTTCGTTAATAGCACAGTTGAATGCAACGACACCACCGAACGCAGAAACCGGATCAGCGGATTCAGCTCGCTGATAAGCTTCAGCCGCATCGTTCCCAAGCGCTACACCGCAAGGATTGGCATGTTTGACAATTACACACGCTGGAGTATCAAATTCGAGCACGCATTGTAACGCCGCATCTAAATCGGAAATGTTATTGAACGATAATTCTTTCCCCTGAAGTTGGGTTGCGGTAGCTAAACTTGGCGAAATTGGGGTTAAGGATTGGTAGAACGCCGCGGATTGATGCGGGTTTTCGCCGTAACGGAGCGATTGTTTTTTCGTAAATGTTAATTCGAGTAATTCCGGAAAATCAGATTCTGATACTAGCGTATGTCTGGATAAATACTCTGCAATAACCGCATCGTATCTGCTGGTATGCGCAAACACTTCTTTCGCCAATGCTAATTTCGTTTCTATAGATAAGGTACCCTGACGAGTATGGAGTTCTGCAAGGATTTCTTGATATCGAGCGGGATTGCATAGCGCTGCTACATTCCGGAAATTCTTAGCGGCACTGCGTAACATTGCCGGTCCGCCGATATCAATCTGTTCTATCGCCTGTTCGAGAGTAACCGCCGGATTTACAATGGTTTTTTCAAATGGATATAAATTCACGACAACCATATCGATATATTGGATGTTCTGTTGAGCAACCTGTTTCTGATGTTCCGGATTATCCCGCAACGCTAGAATCCCGCCATGAACTTTCGGATGTAACGTTTTAACTCGGCCATCCAACATTTCTGGGAACCCGGTAAATTCGCTAATCTGTTTAACCGGAATCCCTGCGTTCATCAGTTCTTTTGCCGTTCCTCCAGTCGAAATAATTTCTACTCCTAATTTGGTTAATTCCGTAATAAACGGAATTAAACCAGTTTTATCTGAAACACTAACTATCGCACGTTCTATTTTTCGTTCCATATATTTTCAATAATAATTCAAACGGATTATTCCGGATTCAAACTCAGACACTGCAAAACTCGTTGAACTCGAAATCAACCGTTTGTATCTTTTACCGGTAAATATTTCGGTGGTTTAAGTAAACAATAAGCGATGAATATTCCTATTATAGCGAGAAATGCCGTCGGATAAAAAACGTAGAGATAACTGCCGAAAATATCGCGTAATCTGCCGGATAAAAGATTGCCGAAAATCGCTCCGATACCGTATGCGGTATATACAATTCCATATTTTTTTGCATAGTCGAAAGTACCGAAAAATATAGCGGTTGCGGCTGGTGCAGTAGCGAGCCATCCGCCAAGGGTTAACCAGAATCCGCTAAAACAAAAAAGATATACTATTGCACTCGGTGCAGTAGCGGTTATTAGCATACCTAACGAGGAACATAAGATGATTATGAAAGAAATGATTGCAGTTAGTCTCGGGGTAATTTTATCAGTCAACCAGCCGAATAACGGGCGCCCGATACCATTAAAAATTGCAAAGATTGAAATGAAAAACGCAGCGGTATCCGGGGATAATTGAATAATCTCTTGTCCGACCGGACTAGAAATCCCGATTGCCATCAAGCCGCTAAATGTGCCGATAATATAACAGAACCATAATCCATAAAAGCGCGACGAAGTTACCATGTTCGCAACCGAAATATCTGCTTGAGTATTTACGAGCCGGGATTGGTTTACCAGCTTACTCTGCTGTTGCCATTGTGCTGGCGGAAACCGAAACGCAAGTGATAACAAAATTAAAATAATAAAAAAAGTGATACCGAGAATACTGAATGTTTGCAGCGGACCATACTGATGAATTAACCACCGTGCAATTGGTGCGGTGAATAGGGGGGATAGCCCAAACCCGATTAGGGTTATACCAACCGCCAGCCCTTTTTTATCCGGAAACCATTTGGTAACCACGGATATCGGAACCCCATACGCAATGCCTACTCCAGAGCCAGCGATAATTCCAAAACAGATGCTTACCAATAAAATATTGTTAGCGAATCCAGCGAGAAACCAACCTAATCCTACAAGGGTTCCACCGATAATCGCTAGATTCCGCGGTCCGTATTTTTCAATCAGACCACCCGCAATCGGCATTAATCCAGCGAAAAATACCAGAACAACAGTGAATGGGATACCAGTTTGGGTTGCGCCGATTTGAAATAATTTTTCTAACGGGATACGGAAAACACTCCAGGAATAAATACTGCCTAAACAAAGGTTGAACACTAGCCCGAGACCAACGAAAATCCACCGGGTTTGTCGGGTTGATAATTCTAATGGTTGATTATACTGGGGCATAGGTATATATCCTTTCAAATAGATTATTCTTCAATAGGTTGATATTTTTCAAACTTCAATTGAACCGCAGACTCTGGCAATTTCCGAAATAATAAATATAAGATACTTGCAGGAACGAGATTATAGCAACTTCCGGGCAATGTAATTAACCAAAAGTTTAACCAAAACGAACGATGCTGATTTGCAAAATTAAGCAGAACACCTTCGATAAGGGATGCGATCAATGTTCCGATAAGCAAACTTATCCAAGATTCAGATTGAACATGTTTCGACGCAAACCCTGCGAGCCATCCCAGAATGCCATAGGTTAGGGTAATGATTCCAAGATGGTCACTACACGAGATTTCAATTGCCGCTCCGAGAATTAATCCGAAGAACAAACCTCGCATTTTCCCGAGCCGGTATCCGGTAAAAATCAGAGTCGGGAGTAACCAGTTCGGTTTTAATCCAATAATCCGCAGCGACTCTAACCCTGACGAACTCTGAATAACGAAACTTATTAATATGATACCTATTAGATATAGATAAAACATTAATTTTAAAAAATAATAAAAAGATTTTTCTGACTTTTGCCAACGGTCATCTTCCGTCTCGGGATTATTCCAGTTCTCCAAATGTCGGATACACGATAACCAATACTTCTTCAGTTCGAAAGACATTCGCTGTTGGTGTAACGAAAATAGCGGTTATCCAGCCCGAGCGTGGATGTCGGTCAATTTGCGTTATCGTTCCTAACACTAAATCTTTCGGGAAAACGCCACCTAATCCGGAAGTAACGACGGTATCCCCGAGTTTAACATCAATATCGGTCTGTTCTAACGTCAGTTTACACTGTCCTTTACCAATCCCGTCAATGATCCCACGCGCTCGAGTTCGTTCTATCATTGCCCCTACCGCTGACCGCTGGTCGGAAATGAGCAGAACTTTACTTGCATTAGAAGCAACTTGTAATATCCGACCGAGAACACCGTCTGCGGCGAGTACTACCATATTCCGTTTCAATCCATGTTGGCTACCTTTATCAATGGTAATCGTGAAATAGTAATTGCTTGGTGAAGTAGCGATAACTTCTGCGGCTACCGTTTGATAAGGGAGAGTTTCTTTCAAGGCTAATAATTTCCGAAGTCGATTCAACTCTTGTCGTTCGCTCATATACCATCGAATCTGCTGACGTAAAATTGCGTTCTCTTTTTTTATATAGTTAAGCTCGCGGTCAAGTTGTTTCAATCGTGCTAGATAGCGCAACTCTTGTTGGAAATATTGCAACGTTTTACTTACAGCTTTATGTATCGGCGTCAACATCGGTTGAACTGTGCGATATGCGCGATCGAAAAACGGTAACTGTTTCCATTTCGGTTGCCAGAAAATAATCAGGAGAATGAGGAGAATGAGCAGTAGAAGAATAATCGTAGATAGATGCCGACGTAGAAATACAAGCATTATTGTTTAAGACATTGAAACAGTCAATATGAACAGACGAATATGCTCAATGGGTAAACGGGAGAATCGGTAACGGAGATTTGTCTCCTGTTTTGCGATTCATTGGTTCACCGGTTCTCTATCGTAGTCGTTTCTTATCCGTCATATAACGGACATACTGGAGATATTTTAGTTCTTCAAGTGTCTTGCCAGTTCCAATCGCAACGGCGGTCATCGGGTCCGGTGCTAACGATACCGGCAAACCAGTTTCTTTGCTTAATAATTGGTCAAGCCCGCGTAAAAGAGACCCGCCACCAGCCATAACCAATCCCCGTTCCATTAAATCGCCGGATAATTCCGGAGGCGTTCGTTCAAGCGTAGTTTTTACCGCTTCAACAATTGCAGTTATTGGTTCGAGTAATGCTTCGCGAACTTCCTGTGAAGTTACATCAACGACTTTCGGCAATCCGGTTACCAAATCTCGGCCTTTGATTTGGATAGAATGTTCTTCCTCTTGGGGAACCGCAGACCCAATTTTGATTTTAATCAATTCTGCGGTTCGTTCTCCAATCATCAGATTATATTTCCGTTTAATATGCTGCACAATCGCGTCATCCATTTCATCCCCAGCAACCCGAACCGACCGACTGACTACAATCCCTCCCAGACTGATGACCGCAACTTCGGTTGTTCCACCGCCAATATCAATAATCATATTTCCGGCGGGCTCCTGAACTGGTAAGCCAGCGCCAATCGCTGCTGCCATCGGTTCTTCAATCAGATACACTTCTCGTGCACCAGCTTGAATCGCTGAATCGCGAACCGCCCGTTTTTCTACTTCCGTTATTCCGGAAGGAACACCGATAACAATCCGTGGTCGAACGAACTTTTTCCGATTATGCACTTTGGTAATGAAATGCCGTAACATTACATTGGTTAACTCGAAATCAGCAATCACCCCGTCTTTTAACGGACGTATTGCGACAATATCACCTGGGGTTCGACCAAGCATCCGTTTCGCTTCTGCGCCGACCGCAAGCGGTAGATTATTTCCACGCTGAATCGCTACCACCGATGGTTCACTTAAAACAATCCCTTGTCCACGAACATAAACCAACGTATTCGCAGTACCTAAATCTATGCCAATATCATTTGAAAATAGCCCGTAAATAAAATTTAACATAATTCTAAAAAACAAATCCGAATCTCAAATATCGAAATGCGAAACAGTCTTACTTTGTGTTTGTGGTTATTGTTTCGGATTTTGGAATCCGGTATTCGAATTTGTCGTTTTTGGTTCTTCCGTATTTATGTCTTTTGTTGTTCCTGGTGAGAACCCATGTTTTTTCAATAACGTTTGGTGGATTCTATCATATTCTTCTTTCGTAAGTTTTCCCTGACGAAGCATCTGTTCATAGGTTAGCAGACGACTGGTTTCATCTAATTGCCGGCTTTGGAATCCGCTCCTTTTCGCCTTTGACCAAAATAAAATCAAAATGAACAATAATCCTAAGAGAACAACAATGGCTACAGATAAGTAGCTTACCTGAAGTATAGCCGTATCCATACGATAGCGTATAGAACAAATTCTAAATTTAATAGTAATTAGGAATTATGTACCAAAAACGAAAAGACAGAAACAGAACTCCCTTGAGAATGATTGGGGTATATAATTTCGCTTTCGATATATACAACGCTAAATTTTACTCAATTATTAGCATGAAAACCGACTAAATTTAATTTTCATTTTACTCTTTTATCCTATCAAACCTTGCGTGGATTTGCAAATGAATTTTAATAATTTTAATCGCCTATATTTTTGATAAAATGAATGAACGGATAAACACTAAATATATTTAGAAATATGAAAGAGTTTCTGCTGTTCTTTTTAATTCCGGGAACAGAGACAACGCGATCTCCAATTCACCTGATTGTCTTTCTTCGCCATACATCAGAATTCGCTGATTTGGAAGTAGGTTGAGATAAAAACAGCTCGTACCCAATAGCCTAAACACTCGGTGATAGCTTTTCCCTCGATTTAAATCTCCGTCCACTTGAAATTCGACTGGATTCGCATTATACTTAATTAGAGCGAACTGAGACTAAAAGAGAGCGATGAGTTATCGGTATATAGTAGGTTTGATTTCGTTCGTTTATGCTCGAGTTCGGAGAAATTAAAATATATAATCTAAAAAATTGATTTGATTAAACTGATAGCCTATGGTAGAGATGGAACTCTATGAAATTCGGATTGATGAATCCCATTGGCATCAACCGCAAGTGATACTTTTGAAAGAAAAAAACGGGAACCGGATTTTGCCTATTGTCATCGGGTTGTTTGAAGCGCAATCGATCTATATTAAAGTAAAAAATATCCCTACGTTGCGTCCTTACTCGCATGATTTACTAGCAAATATGCTAACTCAACTTGGCGGTCGACTTGAACGGATTGTGATTGATGATTTGAAAGCTGAAACCTTTTATGCAAAATTGTTTATTCATACCCAACAAGGAACGGAGTTAATGATCGATTCGCGACCGAGTGATGCCATTGCATTAGCGTTGCGTAGTTCAGCGCCGATTTATGTTAATGAAGAAGTGCTTGACCAAGTTGCCTCAGAAGATTAACTTAAAAACGAAAGCACTAAATAACGAAAGAACATAAACCTACAAGACGTTAGTTCATCAGGGATTATGAAAACTGAAAAATGGCGAGTCCATTGTGCTTTAGCTGATTGCTATTATTATCTCAAAGAAGTTCAGGAAGATTCTTCAGGTGGAACCCCATTAATCTATTGCACCTATCCTGAACGGGATTTGAGTAGCGATACACGCCCCTGTCCATATTATCGCATGGATTGGCAGAAGAAAATGAAACTTGTCCAGGAGAGAATCGCTGCAAATAAAGCAGCGCGATTGAAAACGAAAATCCAAACGCCGCCATCTTCGCCAGAACAAGCCCAACCGGAATCAGAACACACAGAACCCACAAAACCACAAAGTACATCCATACAACTTCAAACTACATCAGCAGAAAATTCAAATAAACCTTCTGCTACATCTTAATATTCCCTACGAACCTTATATGAAAACAGTATATCTTTCTTCCGGCAACGTGCAGCTCGATAGCTTGCTTGGTGGAGGACTGATTCGTTCGGGTATCTATCTGGTTTTAGGACAGAGTGGAACGGGGAAAACCCGGCTGGGGTTACAATTTATCAGTCCGAATAAAAAAGTTCGAACTAAAAATATATTTATTTCATTTCGTGAAACGAGCCAGCCAGAAGAATTATTTTTTTTAATTCATAAAAAAAATGATAAGACCTATACTAAATTTGAAACGATTCCGATACGGAAACAAAGCGCTAAACTTTTACGAGGACACCTCATCCAACTCATTCGTTCAATCCGTCCGGAGCGGCTTGTGCTAGATGATATGCATCTTTTATCGGCATACCCCTGCTTGGTCTCATTGCGTAGTTTAGCCGAACTTATCAATTTATGTCGTAATTATGCGGGGGTAACCCTACTAACCGCAACCGAAAATAGTGAAGGAATAAATCATCCGTTAGTAGATTTAGCGGATGGAGTTATTCTCCTTCGGTATCATACGCAAAACGACCAGATATTAAGAAAAATTATGGTTTTGAAACATCGTGGGGTATCCCATGAATTGGTAGGGAAAAGTTATACGATTTCAACTACTGGGATTGTCATTGCTGATAGACCGAGCGTAACGGAGAAACCAGTGATGTTCGTTCGAGAAACGGTTCACCAACCCGAAAAGAGCATCGTGGTTATTCCGGAGATGCTGTATTTTGATGCGGAAGAAGAGCGGATGGTTACCCGGCGTATCGCTGAGTATAATGCGCAACATCCGGAAATGCCAGTTCAAATTTTAGATAGAAAAATTGAAAGTGTTTATGATTATAATCTGCTCATCGAGAAATTCGAAAAAGGCGAGACCCCGTGTAGCTTATTGCCGATTGATTTATATCGGTTACCGCAATTTGCGGAGCAGGGGTTGATTCATCCGTTAGACCGGTTTTTCACTCCCAGTGTTCGCGAACTTTATCTAGATGTTGCTTTACAGCAGTGTATGTATAAAGGTGTGATTTATGCTATTCCCCAATATGTTAATGTCGGAATATTAGTGTATCGGAAAGATTTATTGGAGAAATATCATTGTCAGCCACCGAAAACCTGGAAAGAATTGGTCGCCACCGCACAGCTCATCCTCGAGAACGAAGCCGACCCTACCCTATATGGGTTTGGATTTCAAGGGTCACAGTTTGAAAATTTATCCTGCAATTTTCTTGAATTTCTCTGGTGTAATGGTGGTGATGTATTCGATGTTTCTGGGAAAGTGATTATCAATAGTGAAGCAGCGATAGAAGCGTTAACCTTTATGACGGATTTAATTTATAAATATAAATTAGCACCGCCTGATACCCCCTATTTAGCGGAATCACAAACCGAACGATTATTTTTAAATCGGCATTTAATTTATTTACGCAGCTGGCCAAGAATATTATCACAAGCGAATTGGACTAGTTCGCAGGTGCAAAACAAAGTCGGATTTGTGCCTTTACCCGTAGGTCCGCGGGGAAAATACAGTATACCGATTATTGGTGAACATGGATATATCATTCCCAAACAGGTTCAGGAGCCGGAAAAAATCTGGCGGTTTATTACTGAATTTTTATCACCGGATGCGGTAGTTGATTTCGCTATTAAAGGATGGACATGTCCTGCGCGAAAATCAGCATATACGAACTCGGATGTATTATTGCATCGGCCATATTATAGCCAGATGCTGGAATTATTACCAACCGGTCGAGCGCGTCAACAGATACCGCATTATCCGGTAGTTACTCAGCTAATTAAACGTGAAGTTCATTTATGTTTACGGCGAGAAAAATCTCCGAAGGATGCGCTCAATACGATTGCAGAAGAATTGCATAAAACGATACACCGGCATATGCATACTCCGCCGATAACCCGAGCGATTGAATATATCACATTGCATTTACATGAACCTTTACAGCGGGATACGGTAGCGAATATCGTGCATGTATCGCCGAGCCATTTCAGTGTTTTGTTTAAAGAAGTTACCGGGCAAACCTTTACCGAATATTTGACCCATACCAGAATCGAACATGCTAAACGGCTACTCGGTAACCCCGAATATAATATTGAACAAATAGCGGAAAAAGTTGGGTTTAATGATGAAAGCTATTTTACCATGGTATTTAAGAAACTTACCGGAGTTACTCCTAGCCGGTATCGCCTTAATCTCCAAGGTATGATCGCATCGCTATAACCGTAAATCAAAAGTAAACTGGGTAATTAAGCCGCATCGAATGCTTAAACTAATACCGCAATAAGGTCAAAATATTCTGAAATTCGAACTATATTTGTATAAAACAAACGAATATTGTATAAATTCCTACCGAAATATCTTGCTATTGAGTACGCCGAATGATACAATTTATAGACAAATAACAATCGGCTAGGTAAATACTGTTAATTGTATCAGGATACCGAATAAGTTTAACGTAGTCCACCAACATCAACTCGGGATGAAAGGAGGGAAAACTATGGGGTTAGGAACGAGTAGACGAGTATTATTTTTTTGGTATAGTTTACTGTTGGTGATATTGATTTCATCAGGATACGCAGCCAAAACGGTCATTGGATATGTTAACGGAGAAAAATTGCTTATGGGAGTTGCGTATAATAATAAATGGGGTAGTCTGATGATTACCACGAACAATGCAAATTGCGATTGGGATAATTTGAGTGAACCGTATCATTCGTATTCTGAAGATTGGCAGACGCATCCCGCAGGGTTTCCTGCAGATTGGCGGGTCGGCGGCGGCAGTGGCAGTGTATACAATGTCGTGACCGGAACAGACAATGTGTTGCGAGCTATGGCCTACGATGGGTTTGGTCGTATTCTTTATGGAGCATCCGCTAGCGATACCACTTGGCAAACGCCGATAGATTTTTCTGCAACGGCTAAAAATATCCAGCTGCAATATGAATCAACACCGGAAGCTGGATTTTCAATTCTACGAATCGGATTCGGTGGACAGGGTGGAACCAACGATTTCGGCCAACCAATTCAAGTTTCAGGAACTGGACTCTATGCATATCAATTTTATAATTCTACTCGGATTAGCGTTGCTACTGGTGAATGGGTTAAAGGCGTACCGAATATGATAAGTATCCGTGATGGGCAGAATATACCGTTACACGCAATTTCATATAGCGGATTTACCAGTGGTGCAACGTTAACGTTCCGATTAGTTGTTCGCAACCCGATTCCAATAGAATTCTGCGATGCGAATAAAGATAGTTTAACTACGATTCCATCAAGCGGGGCGTATATCAAAGTCGAAGCGCTTAATCCGTTTTCGTTCAATTCCGCTATACGAGATACGACGCAAGTTACGCTCTGGACAACCAGCGGTGATACTGAAACAATTCTAGTAACGGAACTGTTTGACGCACAAACCACTGTTGGAACGTTATTCAATTGTAATAACAACGTGTTTATCAGTGATACACCAATTTCTGTGTCAACGAGTTTATCCGTTGTTCCGGCATTTATAAAAATGAATCCTGGGCAGAGCACTACTTTTCTCGCAAGCGGAAATCCGATTGGCATCAATAATAATAGGATAGATGGGTTTGGTCAGATAACCGCATATGTTGCGTATAGCGGAGCTACTGCTTCTGCATCGGTCATCTGCGGTGGCGCAGCTCCGTTTACCTGGCAAAGTAGTGATACTACGATAGGATATATTGATAGTACCACTGGAGTATTTCTCGCTCAGGGAGTTGGCACAGTAACCATTACCGCAACGGATGCGAACGGATTCACCGGTTCTGCAACAGTCCAGATCCTAACGACGGATGCGCCGATAGCACCTGAGGGTTCCGCTGGATATCGAGCACGCAATGAGTTGTTTGAAGTATCGTTTTGACCTAAACTATACTGATAGTTAGGAATTCCAGCCGGATAATTCCTACCTAAAAAAAGAATTTATTAATATATAAGTAGTGAAAGGAGGGATAAATCTACATGAAAAAATTGTTATTTATTTTAGTTATCATAGGGTTAGTGATATCATCAGCTCAAGTTTATGCTGCTGGACTAAGTGCAAATCGCATTTTAAACCCTGGATTTGACCAGGATACCTGGTGGGGAACAGGTTTAGTTCTTGCGTATCGTTGGAACCGATTTCCTGCAGATAATCAATACAATCGTACCACGACCGATGCTTGTATCGGAAACGGCGCATTATTCGTTCAAGCATCACCGACGCTAACCTATACCGGATGGAGTTCAGCGTTACGGGTTGCGGTTAAACCCGGCGCAACGTATACTTGCAGTGTATGGGCGAAATGGGACGGATGTACGACCGCAAATGGAATCCAGATGAATGTTATTGTTCATGACGATGCGTTACCAACAAATGTTGTCGGAACCTATATAGCGATTGCTACCACAGGTTCATCCGGTGGTAATTGGGTTAAATTGACTGGTTCGGTTACGATACCGTCAAATGGTGCTTGTGCGCATATATTTCTTGGAACGGTTGGAGCGAATACTGAAACATGGGTGATTTTTGATGAAGTGAAAATGCAAACCGAGAATGACCCGAATCTATTATATAACGCTGGGTTTGAAGCCTATGAAGTCTCAGGATATCCCACCTATTGGCGAAGGAATACAAGTGAACCCCGTGCTTCGTGGACAAAAGATACATTCCATTCCGGAACTGCTTGTACCTGGATTCGCCAGAGTACCGCTGCAGGATATAGGATGTGGTACAACGCCCAAGGTGCTACTCGAAGTTTAGTAGCAGTTGAAGAAAACAAGAAATATGTATATGGCGGATGGATGATGTGGAGTAATATAACCGCTGGCGCTGCAGGGATAGGAATTCATTGGTTCAATGGACAGGACTCCACACTCAATAATGATGCGGTATCGACTACAGGTCAATCCGCTGACCTGATAACGCCGCCAAACACGTCGATAATCGTTACCACCACCAATGTAACCTGGACGTATTTAATTGCGACCGCAACACCGCCTGCTGGCGCGAAATATGCGCGGTTTATTCTCTGGAATGCGTCAACTGCAATTCAACCGCCCGATGGAGAAGCGATATCGTATTATGACGATGTCGTATTTAAAGATTTACCGCCGGTAATTGAGGTAACGCCAGCATCCGCTAATATTAGTCTTGGGAAAACGCAGATTTTCGGCGCTACTGGTGGAAGTCAACCATATACCTGGACAAGTAGCGATACGACCGTTGGGTCAATAGATGCAAATTCCGGGTTATTTACTGCATTATCACTGGGGACAACGATAATAACTGCTACAGATAACGATGGATTCACTGGGACAGCAACCGTAGTAGTTATCGCAACTAAAGCGCCGTTGTCGAATGAACCGCCATCAGTTATGTTTCAGCGGATGATACCGTTTGGTGAGTTGTATGAATAATGTGTCGCCAGATACTGTTTATTTTATTGGGGTTAAGCAAATTCCAGTGAGCGGAATCTGAGTGATGCATAGCCGGGAGCTGACGGGTTCGAGCTGAACAAAACAGAATACGTCAGCTCCTTTTTTAATCGTTCAACAGTTCATAGGGATATAAAAAATATGAAAATGACGAAATCTGCTCTGATAGGTTTTATATTTTCAATAATATTCATAGCACTGACGTATTCATTCTCGTTTGGAAGTAATACGCTTTATGCAATTCTGATTACCAGTGATGGTTTTCGTCCGGATTATGTTGAACTGTATTCCCCGCCGAATATTAAAAAGCTTATCGCCGAAGGAGTGCGAGTTAAAAATGTAGTTGGTGTTTTTCCGTGGACAACAACCACCAATATGACTTCGTTGGTTACCGGTTCATATCCAAGAACAACCGGGATAGGTCATAATTCCCATTATGTGAAAGAACTCGATAGGATTATTGGCGGACCACGGGATAATCAAGCGGAAACGATTAGCGAAACCTTAAAAAAATCCGGAATTAGCACCGGGGCAGTCAATCATTTCATGTTAGAGAACCGTGGTGTCGATCTCTACCGTTCAGTAGGCTATGATAATAGTAAAGGAACCACGGAAGCGATTATCGATTTAATCAAGAATTATCAGATTCAGTTTATTGCTGCGATTTATGGGAAAACCGATAGTGTTGGTCATACCTATGGACCGTTCAGTCCGGAAATGCGGAATGCCGTTCTGGAAGTTGATACTGAACTAGGCAAACTCATCCAATTTTTAAAAAAAGAAAAACGCTATGATAAAACCCTGATTGTTATCAGTTCAGACCATGGGATGTCAGAATTCGAAAAGAAACAGGCGACACTCGAACCAGCAGAAGCATTACGACGAGCGGGATTTAAAGTTGCAACGAATCAACGTGAAATGAAAGATGATACTGAACTTATTGTGCTAGCTGCGGGGTCACGGTTAATTTATCTGCGGAAACCGTTAACTCCTGAACGGTTAACTTTATTTGAAACTACCCTGAAAAATATTGAAGGAGTCGAACTTTGGGATACCGAAAAACTTCGAAAAGAATATCATACCGGACCGCGTTCTGGCGATTATGCGGTAGTTCCGAAACCAGGATATTGTATTTCTGATGCGGGAAGTAAAGGTGGATTACATGGTCGTCCGCCTGAACAGCATACGATATTGATTCTCCGTGGGCCAGGGATAAAAAAGGGGGTAACAATTGACCATGCAGAAAACGTTGATATTGTGCCGACGATTGAATATTTCTTTGGCGTTCAACCAGCGAAAACGGTTGATGGAAAAGTAATTAAAGATGCATTTATTAAGTATCGCGAATAACACGAATGGTAGCAAATCGTGCTAATAGAACAGCATTTCTATTCAGGTTATTCGCTACCATTCGGATACTTCAGTTTTCATGGGTTTGATTGAACTAGCGGAACAAAAAGCAATTGAAGTGCTCGAGCGAAACCTAACGCCAATCGGGCTAAAAGCAGCGGTTGAGAGGTATCCGCATATCTGGGCGCGGGATAGTATGATCACGTTTCTCGGGGCAACGGCAGCGGAACCAGCGAAATTCCAGAAACCGTTCCGGTTAACCTTGGAAACATTAGCGAACCATCGTTCGGAATTAGGGCAAATCCCGAATCTTGTAGATATCGCCTCGAATCAAGAAAACTTTGGTGATGCGGGTACTATTGATAGCACCCTCTGGTTTATTATCGGATTAAATCGGTATTATGAAATATATCAAGACCGAACGTTGATAAGCAAAATATTTCCGGTTCTTGAACAAGCGCTACTCTGGTTGCAGTATCAGGACGTAAACTGTTGCGGATTGCTGGAATCCGGTGAAGCTTCCGATTGGGCAGATTTATTTGCCAATCGCGGGAATGTACTCTATGTCAATGTTCTTTATTATCGGTCGTTAATGGTAGCAGCTGAATTAATGAAAGTACTTAAAAAGAAACCGAATAAAAATTATCGGAAACTAGCAGATGAGGTTAAATATAAATTGAATTTATTATTCTGGATTGACCGCAGTGTTGACCGTTTTGAAGAAGTAAAAAAACTTTCCTGCCAACGGTTTTATGTTTACGAGAAATTAGCAACTGAATTATTTCGGCGTCCATATTATTTACCATATATTTCGTTTCGGGAATATGCGGACCGCTGCGATACCTTAGGAAACTGTTTAGCGATTTTATTTAATATCGCCGATAAGGAGCAAGCGGTTCAAATTCTGGATTATTTTAGTCAGGTTGGAGTCAATTTACCATATCCGGTTAAAGCGGTATATCCATCGGTCGTTCCCGGATCTCAAGATTGGCGGGAATATTATCGGAATAATAATTTGAATTTACCGAACCAATATCATAATGGTGGCATCTGGCCATTTATCGGTGGGTTCTATATAGCAGCGTTAGTTAAAGCGGGTAGGAAAGAGCAAGCAGCAACGCAATTAGCAAAACTTGCGGAATTAAATAAAAAAGGGATTCGAAGTGAATGGGAGTTCACCGAATGGGCGCATGGGATTACTGGCGAACCGATGGGGGCGCGCTGGCAAGCATGGTCTGCGGGAATGTATCTTTATGCTTTTCACCATGTGAAAAGCGGTTAAATGAATTAACCAAAATACTAACTAAAGCAATCTTAATATAAAAAGGAGTTATCTTCGTATGTATATCGGCACGTTGTATCATGGAAATATTCAGATGGACCGGTTACCACCGGGGAATGAACCGTTAGTTGTGAAAGGATATTCCGCTACGTTGGATATTTATGAGAAAAAGCATAAAGATATTCCCGTTAATTTCAATATTACCGGTCCCACCATTGAATATCTGCGTGATAACTTTCCGAAAATGATAGAACGGCTCCGTCGTGGATTGCAAGAAGGGCGATATGAAATTAGTGGAACGTTATATCCGAACGCTATCCCGCAATTAATTAGTTATGAAGGGATACGCAAGCATATTCAAAAACATCAGGAGTTAGTTGAGGAATGTTTTGGGGTCAAAACCAAAGGATTTTTCCCACCGGAATTTGTTTGGGACCCGTCATTAGTTCCGATATTAAAAGAGTTTGATTTAAATTGGTTCCTGTTTGAAGAACGGTTATACCAATGGGGAAAAGCAAAGAAGTTAAATTTCGGGATTCTCGGAACCTATGGAAATTTTACTATGGAAATATATCCGGAAGTTGATGCTATCCAATTACCATCGGTAAGTTGGATGGAACGAACTCATCCGGTAGAAGTTATTGGCGTCGATGGAACGATCATCGGCTTATCCGCACAACGAGAGTTCTCGCGCATGGGCGTGATTTTTTCTTATCTTTCTGATAAACGAACATTAGCGGATGTTGAAGCTGGGTTCCGTGAAATTGAAAGACAAACGGATGATAAAGCGTTCGTGTGGGTCTACTGTGGCGATTTTGAATATATGGGATATACCAACCCGTATGGCTATCCTGCAGCGGGATTTGCGAGTGCTGCGCAACGGTTCAGTTCGATCTATGATTTACTGAAAAAGAAATTCGAGGTTAAATTCAGCACGGTTGATAACTATCTGAAAAAGGTTAAACCGTATAATAAACTCTTTATGAAAAACGGTGCCGGAACCGAACGCGACTCCGCACTGCGTATCTGGACGGAAGACCCCGGTGCAGCGCGATTGAACTATCTTGCTGACCGACTCCGGGAGAAACTCTATATTTTATCAATTCTTAAACGGTTATCCAAACGACTTGGAATAACACCTGAAATTATGCAGGATGTATCTGCGGCGGAGAAATCCGCTTGGGATGCTCTGTTGATTTCAGAAAACGGAGATACGCGCGGATGGAATCCTACTCCGGAACGACGGCTGTTCGGTTATCAAAAACTCGCGGAAGCTGACCGATATGCTGAAAAAGCGATAAACTTGCTCCTGCCACCTGAAGAAACCGAACAAAAGGAACAGGAGAAAAAGAGAACCAAGAAATCGAAACGATAGAGGTTATTTTTTTGAGTTTGGCAGCGGAGAGAAGCAAGAGCGGGTTTAAGCCGCTCTTGTTCTCCTCCGCTCGTAAAACCAACTTAAAAAACCAGGTAACCGAAACATTAGCAATGAAAGGAGTGGTGTTAATGCAACGCTGTCGACAAAAAATCAACTCAATTAGGTATGCCAACATTTTTTTGTTTATTTTGGTTGCAATGTTTTTCTCGGTTTGTTCAAGTTTTTCAGCGATGACATTGGTCGGATATATTAATGGAGAAAAAATCGGGTCTGGGGTTGCCCCGAATGACCGGGTTGGCTCGATTATGTTGACCACAGACCGCTGCGATTTAAACTGGGGTGAAATAATTCTCCGTGGCGCTACTCCGTTCACAGAGAACTGGCAGAAATATCAATCATTATTTCCAGATAATTGGACAGTTGCTGCAGGGAACCAAATGTTTTATCGGTTAGTTGGTGAGAAGAATCGATTCTTAAATGTTTTTCCGGAGAATTCATATACTCGGTTAGTGTATACTCCCGGAGCGATTCAGGGAAAAGGCGGACAGGTAGCCCAGTTTAGTCCGCCGTATGAGTTAACCGTGCAGGTTGAAGCGACGGGCGCGAATGTTTCCGGATATCGGTTGCGGATGGGAATTGGTGCACCGTCAGCTGACCGTGTTGGAAGTTTACAATGTTATCAGATAGCAATTCATGAAAATGTGATTAATATACGCGACCGGCAAGATGAACGTGTGTTTGAAAAACCGTATCAGTTTCCGCTCGGTCCTGTAACGTTACGATTGCTTGTTCGGAAACCGATTCCGGTTCGGTTCACCGACGTAAATCAAGAGACCGTAGAAACTATTGGAATTAAAGGATGCTATATAACCGTAGAAGACCGAAACGCTAATTCCGATGCAAGCACGCATCAGCAGGTTACGGTTAAAGTTACCACGGCAACCGGCGATGAAGAACAGTTCAGTTTACCTGAAACCTGGAAGAATAGTTCAGTGTTTCAGAATACGAACGTGATTCAAGTTGTTGCAGGAAACCCGATTCCAGGTAACGGAATTCTGGAAGGAACGAATGGAGAAGCGGTAACCGTCTCCTATGGTTCAAAAAATGCAGAAGCGAAAATAGCGTTCTAGGATTATATGTTTATATGATGTATAAAGACCGCATATTCAAAGTAAATGGTAAAGTTATACAACTGATTTGGCTCTTTGCATTGCTCGGTGCTTCCTGGGTTCCGGCATCAAATCGTGTGTTGAATAGCGGATTTGAATATTTATGGGGAAGCGGGAATGTTCTCGCCCGACATTGGACGCGCTCGAATACGAGCTATTGCTATGCAACGAGTGGAGCAGGTATCGGTCATTCAGGGAATGCGGCGGTTTATGTGACCAGTGCGGATGTTAGTCAAATCAATAGTTGGACTTCGGAGAAATTTGCGGTGACTCCCGGCGCAACATATACCTGTCAGGTATGGATGAAATGGGATAACGTTTCTGCAGGAACGATTCGCGCTCGGTTCCGCTGCTACGATGCGAACGGAGTTCCTGGAACCCAAGTGGGCGAATTCACCTTAAGCACAACGGGGAATTCTACTGGCGGGTGGGTTAAATTTTCTGGGAATTATACCGTGCCATCCAGTGGACGGTGTATGGATGTATATCTCGCGACTGAAAATGCAAACGCTGGTGCGTGGGTGTTGTTTGACGATGTATTGGTAGAAAATCCGACGCCAGGAACTCCGCCGGATAACCTGATTATCAACGGCGATTTTAAAGGAATTGATGGAACCTATCCTGCCTTCTGGAGAAGGAATACCAGCGTAACTTATGCTGGGTTAACGAGTGGCTTATATCGTTCAGCAACTACCAGCGTATATATCACACAAGTTAGTGGAGCGAATTTTATTCGAGAATGGTATATCGCTGAAGGGAGTAATCATGGATATATCGCTATCGATTCAACGAAAAACTATCGGTTCGGCGGCTGGCTGCAATGGAGTAGAGTGACTATTGGAAACATCGGAGTGCGTGTTGAATGGATGGATTATAGCGATGATACGATTAGTATAACTGCAATTGCAACGAATGGAAATAATACTAGCCAATGGATGAATTTAGATAGTGGGGTCGTTTCACCGCCAGCGGGTGCGGTCGCTGCACGAGTGCGATTGTTTAATACCGATACCGTATCAGTTAACGCTACCGGCTGGTTTGATGATGTCTATTTTCAGGAAACGAATCAAACGGAGAGTTCGTTTACGGTTCGGGCGTTATCATACAACATTCATCATTGCGAAGGAACGGATTCAGTTTATAATGTTAATCGAGTAGCCGATGTGATTGCTGATGAAAATCCTGATATCGTCGGGTTAAACGAAATTTGGAATCTATATTATTCTCCGTTTGATAATCAGGTAGAATTAATTCGTGCACGATTACAATCTCGACTAGGTGGTACCTGGTATAGTGCTTTTGGAGCAAATGTTGATTATGGTTTTAGTATCAGAATAGGTAATGCGATATTGAGTCGGTATCCGATAATATCGTATTCGAACTATACTATTAAACCAACGTTGGGAAGTGAACAGCGTGGTTGTTTATGGGCAGCGGTTAATGTTAACGGAACCATCGTTAATGTTTTTGTTACCCATTGGGCACATGATGATGAGTCCGAACGGCAATTGAGCGCAGACTCCTGTTTAGTATGGATGAGTCAAGTTCCTGAACCGAAAATTCTGCTAGGCGATTTGAATGCACGAAGTAATAGCGATCCATTTCGTCGGATGCAAACACAATATGTCGATACGATTGGAGTAAGCGGGTTTGGGTTTATTAACACTGTCAGCAATCCAAACCCGACGGTGCGAATTGACCATATTGTGGTTCCACAATATACAACCGTAAAAGAAGCACATGTGGTTAGTTACGGTGACGCTACCGTTGCCTCTGACCATAGACCGGTCACTGCATTAATCATTGGTGGTGGATATGTAAAACCGGATATTCCGAGTCCGAATCGGATATATAATTCCGGGTTTGAATTCGTTAGTGGAGATAGCGCTCGATTTTGGTTTGCATCAGATGCCGGATTATGTAAAGTTACGACTGATTCGCATTCCGGAAGTTATGCCGTTTATTGCAGAAGTACGTCGAATACGCAAATCAATAAATGGTTTAGTAACTTTATTGCGGTTACTCCGGGGCAAACCTATAATTGTTCCGGATGGCTTAAATGGGCAAATGTTACCACCGGAAAAGTTAATCTCGAATTTAAATGCTACACAGCGAACAGTTCAGCATATTATTCGGATAATGCGCTTGGAAGTTTAACCTTACAGACGAGTGGGAATTCTGTGGTTTGGTCAGAATTATCGGGAACGTATACTGTACCGTCAACGGGAGCGGCGCTGCGGGTGGTTCTATCTATCGAGAGTGCTAATCCGGGGTCATTCGTGATTTTTGATGATATTTCGGTTGAGAACCAACAAGATATACCGGAAAACCTGATTATCAATAACAATTTTGAAGGACGAGATGATGCCGGCGGCGCGTATGTAGAGTATGGCGCTTATTGGCGACGGAGCACGAGCACTACTAACGCTCGGCAGGTTTATACCTATTATGTTTCACCGACAACGAGTTATTGGATTATGAATCCACCGGGAAGCAATCAGTTTCGGCGGAATTATCAAGCGTTCGCTGAAGTCGGTAGTCCGGGGAGTCCAGTTATTATTCCGATTACTATTGATACTGCTAAAAATTATCGGTATGGTGCAAAGCTAAGAACATATTGTGCGCCTACATCCATTAACGGTAATGCACAAGCGGGAATTCAGCTATATTGGTATAATGCAAGTGATAATCTCCTAGGAATTACATCTACGTATATAACCATAAGCAATAATTCCAGTCTATCACCATGGATAGACTTAACAGGAACAATTGGAAAACAGAATATTCCTGCAGGTGCGACCTATACCCATTTTAATATATACTTACTTTCTACGTTATCCAATGCGACTGCGTGGTTTGATGACGTCTATTTTTTAGAAGATGACTATATCCCAGTAGAATTATCTGAATTTCGGACGAGTATTGATGATATGCAAAATACAAATACCGCAGAACAGGATATCTCTGTAATACGAAATAAAAGAAAAGAGCAATAATAATTTCGTATTTCATACTTGATACTTAATCCTTGCATCCTAGGGGAGGAGAAAATGGTTGTCGGATATTTACATACAATAGATTGGATTTTTATTATCGGATATATGGTGTTTGCTATTGGATTAGGGTTATGGCATTCACGAAAGTCAACCACTTCTGTTAAAGAGTATTTTGCTTCTGGGCAAGGTGCACCATGGTGGATTCTCGGTACATCAATTGTGGCGACAACGTTTGCGGCAGATACACCGTTAGCGGTTAGTGCACTTGTCGTTCGGCGGGGAATCGCAGGGAATTGGTATTGGTGGAACGGTGCGTTAATGGGAATGTTTGCAGTTTTTTTCTTTTCGCGCTTATGGCGCCGTGCAAATATCTTGACCGATACCGAACTCGCTGAACTCCGATATAGCGGAAAACCCGCAGCGGTACTACGTGGGTTCCGTGCGCTGTATTTCGGGATACCCTATAACTGCATCATTATGGGTTGGGTAAACCTCGCAATGGCGAAAATTATCACGGTTACCCTCGGTCTGCCAGATACACCGCGCACCAAATTCTGGGCGGTAACCTTTTGTTTTTTCCTAACGTTTATTTACACCGCATTAGCGGGTATCCGTGGGGTTATGATAACCGATTTCTTTCAGTTTATTCTCGCGATGTCTATCGCGATCATCACGGCGGTACTCGGGGTAATTGCGATGGGAGGAATGCCGACCATTCTGCAAAAAATAACCGAATTCTATGGCGCAGGGAAAGAACAAGCGATGATTGCGATGATTCCATCAAGTCTTGAAGGAGCAATGATGCCAATCAGTTGGTTTCTCATTTATGTTGGTTTCCAATGGTGGACTAGCGGGAATACTGATGGCGGTGGATATGCAGCGCAACGTATGATTTCCGCTAAAAACGAAAAGCATGCTATGCTCGGGTATCTCTGGTATAACATCGCTCATTTCTGTTTACGTCCGTGGCCTTGGATCGTGGTTGGATTAGTTGCTGCAGTAATGTTTCCCAATCTACCCGACCCGGAACAAGGATATATTAAAGTTATGATGAGAGTGCTTCCGGTAGGGGTTTTAGGACTTGGGTTAGCTGGGTTCCTCGCGGCGTATATGTCAACCGTAGATACCCAAATGAACTGGGGCGCATCGTATTTAATCAATGATTTCTACCGTCGGTTTATTAAGAAACAAGCGACAGAAAAACATTATGTTCTTGCTTCCATTGTTGCCACGTTGATTATCGCACTCTGCGGTGCTGGAATGACGTTTTTAATGCAATCGATTGTTGGTGCATGGGAATTATTAACCCAAATTGTTGCAGGAGTCGGATTAGTGTATATTCTTCGCTGGTATTGGTGGCGGATTAATGCGTGGAGTGAAATTTCCGCGTTAGCAACTTCATTTTTCACCGCATTTTTCCTCCGAATATTCAAGATGGACTGGTTTACCACACGATATATGACCGAATCCGCGTTATCCTCGATGCCGGCATGGCTTGCGAATACCGTGCAATATCTGAATAAACTGGTATTTCCAGAAAATCTCTTAATTTTAGTTCCGGTGTGCGTTGTGGTCTGGTTAACCGTGACCTTTTTAACTAAACCGGTTGATGAACAAAAATTGATTGAGTTCTATAAACGCGTATATCCTGGCGGACCAGGCTGGAGACGAATCCGAGAAAAAATTGGGAGCGAAATTCCGTTGCCAAGTACCGGCACGAAAAAGAATCTTCTGAATTATCTTGTAGGCGTTATTTCTATATATAGCGCATTGTTCGGTATCGGAGAATTGATTCTTGGAGCGAAACTACTCGGTACGATCTTAGTGCTTATTACTATTGCTGGCGGTTATTTCTTATACACTCGACTTTCGGAAGAAAAATGGGATAGCTAATTTAGTTGTTTGTTTTCAGTTTTCAGCTTTACGACTGACAACTGATAACCGACAACCGATAACGATAATTAAAGGGAGGTGAACAATATATGAGACATAACAAAGGATTTACCCTAATTGAATTATTAATCGTTGTCGCGATTATTGCGATTTTAGCAGCTATAGCGATTCCGAACTTTTTAGCAGCACAGACCCGGTCGAAAGTTTCGCGAAGTAAAGGAGAAATGCGAACATTAGCGACTGCAATTGAAGCATATTATGTTGACCATAATGATTATCCGTTAATGATGCTGATTGCCTATGAAGGTGGATACCAGGATGTTTGGCATGTAGACCCATTTGTTGGCTCTGGAGGAACCAACGAACAATTTATGTCACAGAAACTTTCGATAACGACACCGATTGCTTATATTACCAAAGAACCGGAAGACCCATTTTATGTCATCCCGCAGTATACCGGATTTCATCCTGGGTCAAAACGATATTGCTATAGTTCTGCCAACGCATACTACTGGTATCAACCACCACCCAATCCGGATTGGCATCGGTTAGTTTTTGGTGAATGGCGTATTTGGGGTAGCGGACCTGACCGTGACCGAAGAGATATTTATATTCGTGGTGACCGACAGACTTCCGCGCTCACCTATGACCCAACTAATGGAACGATGAGTAATGGCGATGTGCTCCGTTGTCCGCGGTCAACCGATGGTGCTCGGCCGTTTGTGAGTGGAATCGTTGAATAATGCTGGTTATACAATAGACCGGCGGGTGTAATAAATCCCATATCCGCCGGTATCTCTTTAAATATCGGAATATGGTAATGTTTCGGTATTATCAGCTCACTGTATTATTTTTTATAGTTATACCTTCAATTACTTTTGGTACGACCTATCATTTTTATGTTGGTAGTTTGCATGCGCATACGTCCTATTCGGATGGAATTGGGACACCAGCGAGTGCGTTTACGTATGCGCGGGATTCCGCAAAACTCGATTTCCTGGCGATAACTGACCATCATACCCAGTTAACTCAATCTGAATTCGATGATATCCGAACGCAAGCTGCTATGTTCAATCAGGATGGAGTATTTGTAGCTATCGCCGGTCAGGAATGGACATCTAATAATGGACATAGTTGCATCTTTGAAGCAAATTCTATATTTACTACTACGACAATCAATGATTTCTATAAAGAACTCGAAGCGAGTGGTGCGAGTGCAACATTTAATCATCCGACTTATCCATCAACCGCAGTGTTTAATAATCTTAGCTATTCTTCGACCGCAGATGTCGGATTGAACGCGATGGAAGTCCGTTGGGATGGAACTCCACCATATTCTAACCCCGCTTATAACGAAGAAGCGCGGTATATCATTGCGTTAAATAACGGTTGGCATATCGGAACGGATGGTTCCCAAGATACCCACGATGGCACCTGGGGTGATGCTACATCCGATTTCGGGCTCGCGTGCTGGACGATTGCTATTGCCACTTCATTAACCAAATCGGATATTTTGGATGCGCATCGGAACCATCGAACGTATTCAACCCATGACCGGAATCTCGAGTTAACATTCAAACTCAATGATGCATGGATGGGAACAACTTTAACGAATCCGAGTTCGCTCAACTTTTATATTTCAGTTTATGACCACGATACGAACGATAGATTCCAGCAAATATTACTGTATCATAATGGGTCAGTGGTAACTACAGTTAATATTAATACCAGCAGCTATATCTGGCAATTTTCGTTATCGACTCCAACGGAAATTAAAGAACATTATTATTTTGTTAAAACTATTCAATCGGATTGGAATCGAGCATGGTCGAGTCCAATCTGGGTCAAAATTCAACCGAACACAGTTGAGTCCAGCAAATGGCGCTATCTACCTAAATAATATGATACAATAGAACAGCAAAATTATCTTATCTGAAATTGGCGCAAGGGATTTTTATGAAAAAAAATTATCGGATTTTATTGGTTGGTTGTATCATTATAATAATATATATATTCGGTTGTTCCAAAAAAGATGTAACTAATACAGGACAATCCCCTACTATTCTAACCATAACCACCTGGGATAATAGTTCGACGCAGATATTCCGCCGCCCGTTTGTTCAAGAGTTTGAACGACGGTATCCGAATATCAAAGTTAAATTCATTGATATTCCAGCAACGCAATACTATGCGAAACTCCAAACGATGATTGCCGGAGGAACTCCGCCCGATGCAGCTTATCTTGCGTATGATGAGATACCGATTTTCGCCACGAAAAAAGCAATACAACCGTTAGAACCCTATTTAGCAAAATCAAAAGATTTTGATTTTTCTGGATACTATCCGCGGGTAGTCGAAATGTTAAAATTTCAAGGGAAGATTTATGCGGTTTCCCGCGATTTTACTGTATTCGGATTATATTATAATAAAGATATGTTTGATAAAGCAGGAGTGCCCTATCCGGATGAAAGTTGGGATTGGAATAAGTTTCTTTGGGCAGCGAAAAAATTAACCAAAGATATCAACGGCGATGGAAAAATTGACCAATATGGTTTTTCACCGGAACCATGGTTAGATTCGTTCATCTATTGGATTTGGGCGAATGGCGGTGAAATTGTTAGTGAAGATTTGAAGACCTGTATTATCAACAAACCGGAAGCGGTTGAAGCGTTGCAGTTCGTTGCGGATATGCGAACCAAACATAAAGTTGCTCCGTCGTTAGTTGCGTCGCAGCAACCCGGACAGGGGACACTGGATTTAATGGCAGCGGGTAAACTCGGAATGTATGTTAACGGCAGTTGGATGATCGGTTTATTGCGGCAGCAGGCGAAATTTAACTGGGATGTCGCTCCGGTTCCGAAGGGACCAAAAACCCGGGCTACGGTTCTATTCACTGTCGGTATGGTTATTCCTACCGGAAGTAAACATCCGAACGAAGCATGGGAATATCTCAAATATCTCGGTGGTCCGGCAGGACAATCCTTTTTCGGCAGTACCAAAATTGCTAGTGGTATCCCTGCGATTAAAAGTATTGCAGAATCAACCGTGTTTATTGACCCGACGTTACCGCCGGAACATATTCACGTTCTGCTTGATGCGGCAGCAGATTATGCGCGTCCGTTGCGGTTGCCACCGCAAATGCATGAAATCTATGAAGTATTGATTCCAGCAACCGACGAACTCTGGCTTGGTCGGAAAACCGCAAAACAATTCGCTGATGAATTAAAGCCGAAAATAGACAAAATTCTTGCCAAACCGATTACGGAATAAATACCAAGTACCAAAGTTCTAAATACCAAACTGTTTTATCGTTTGTGCCTTATCTCTTTTTCACTTTTAGCATTTATCTTGCTAAAACCTAGCGTTTTGGTTTTTAATATTATTTGAACATTATAAACTTATTTAGGACAGGATTACAGGGATTAAACAACCTTTGTAATCTCTTTTTTTAATTACCATAGACGACGTATTATGGATATTAATCTGATTAAAGAATTGATTTTAACCTTACCGATACTATTCTTTTCGGTTATTCTGCATGAATGCGGCCATGGGATTGTTGCGTATAAATACGGAGATCCGACCGCAAAAATGCTCGGGCGAATAACCCTTAATCCGATACCGCATATTGATATATTTGGAACAATTATCCTCCCGGTTATTATGGCGATAACTACCGGCGGAAAAGCGGTGTTCGGCTGGGCGAAACCTGTTCCGGTAAATCCATTTAATTTACGGCATCCCAAACGGGATATGATTTGGGTTAGTCTCGGTGGATTAGCGGCGAATATTTTATTAGCTTGTATCGGTATCGTTGTGCTAGTAATCTTAAGTCGATTACCGATGATGATTGGCGAAAATCAAGTAGTTGATGTACTCGCTAGAATCTTTGCGTATCTATTTTTTATCAATGTTCTATTAGCCACATTTAATTTTATTCCGATTCCGCCATTAGATGGTTCTCGTATCGTTATGGGGCTATTACCAACACCATTATCGCAAAAATATGCGAGATTAGAACCGTTTGGTATAATTATAGTATTCGCTTTATTATATTTAGGGGTATTCGATATCGTTTTTAAAGTGGTTTTACATATTGTGATGTTAATTTTTCCAGTACTATTTTGAACTTAAGGATAATACTAAAGTTAGAATCGCCGTAACGTAGATTATATACGATATTACAGGTTGATAAATCTCAATCAACACTGTACGTTACGTTTTACGTGATTTAAGGGTAAAACACAGAAAGGAAATTGAAGAAGTATGGAACGAAAACGGATATTGAGCGGGATGCGACCAACTGGGAAACTGCATTTAGGGCATTATTGCGGTGCGTTGCAGAATTGGGTACGATTACAGAAAGATTATCAATGTTTCTATATGATAGCAGATTGGCATGCGTTAACCACTGACTATGAACGGATTGGTCCAATTCGGGAATATACTTTGGATATGGTTATCGATATGCTAGCCGCAGGGATTGACCCGGAAAAAAGCGTGGTATTCATCCAATCGCAAGTCAAACAGCATGCAGAATTAGCGTTATTATTAGGAATGTTAACGCCGCTACCGTGGTTAGAACGTGTCCCAACGTATAAAGAACAAATGCAACAGTTAACCGGTCGAGATTTATCTACGTTCGGGTTTCTTGGGTATCCGTTGCTACAAGCGGCAGATATTATGATTTATAAAGCGCATGCGGTTCCGGTTGGAATAGACCAGCAGCCACATATTGAGTTAACTCGGGAAATCGCGCGTCGGTTCAATTTCTTCTATGGTGAAATTTTTCCAGAACCGGAATGTCTTCTAGCGGAAGAATCGAAAATATTAGGGCTAGATAATCGGAAAATGAGTAAAAGTTATGATAACGCAATTTATTTATCCGATACCCCGGATATAATTCGGAAAAAAGTGAGTACCATGATAACCGACCCGGCAAGAGTGAAACGGTCAGATCCGGGTCATCCGGAAGTTTGTAATGTATTCACGTTCCATAAAATCTTTTCTCCAGCGGAGGTAACAGCGGAAGTTCAGCATAAATGCGTGCATGCGGAAATCGGGTGCGTTGAAGATAAAAAGAAAATGGCTGAATATCTAATAACCGCATTAGCGCCGCATCAAGCGCGACGCGCCGAGTTAACGAAAGACCCAGCGCAGGTGTGGGATATATTGGAACAGGGACGGAAAAAAGCGACGATAGTAGCAGAGCAAACCATGGATGAAGTGCGAAAAGCAATGCACCTTCGGTGAATTCCTAATGTCAAAATCCAAATGTTAAATAAATCTAAAAGCGAATCTAAATCAATTAATCTATTTTATCGAGGATTGAATGATTTATTGGGGTTTCCATAGGAGCTATGGCAGCATCGTATCAGGTTAAGCTAGAAGTATTTGAGGGTCCGTTTGATTTATTACTGCATTTGATTCGAAAAAATGAGATGGATATATGCGCGGTTTCATTATCCGAAATTACCGGACAATATTTGGCATATATCCAGATGATGCATTCGTTAGATTTAGATATTGCCGGTGAGTTTTTGGTTATTGCGGCTACCCTGATATATATTAAATCCCAGAAATTATTACCGCAACCTGAGTTGCCGCCGGAAGTTGAAGAATTCGACCCGGAAGCAATGTTGCTAGCGCGATTAGCGGAATATAAGAAATATAAAGAACTGGCGATGGAACTTGATCGGAAACGGTTAGCCCGTGAACTGATATTCATGCGGGATAACCACCGGCTCTATGAAGCACAAGATGAAGAATATACGATTACCGCTACGGTGAACGATTTATTTTTAACCTATAAACAGCTGTCACGGTTTATGGAACCGCCTGCGGTATGTGAAATTGACCCGGAAGATTATACCATTGAAGCGAAAATAGATTATCTGAATAAATTACTCAAAACCAGAAGCCGATGGAAGTTTAGTGAACTTGTTGGCTCGATAGCAAGTCGGTTAGAACTAGCGGTAACCGTATTAGCGATGCTGGAATTGTGCCGATTGAAACATGTCCAGCTCCGGCAACCGCAGTTATTCGGCGAGATCTATATCTCAAAATATACAAAAAGAAAGTTCCATGGGTTAAATCAGGTAAATGAAGCAAATAAGATGAATGAATTGGAAGAAGTTACATCGCCTTAATTGGTAGTGTTTTGCCATATTTAACCCGTTAGGTTCGGTTTTATGCGGTGTCCGTATTGCCATCATGCGGAAGATAAGGTAATAGATTCTCGCGAAGCGAAAGACGGGATGGCAATACGCCGTCGCCGTGAATGTGAACGATGCGGTCGGCGGTTCACCACCTACGAATATATTGAAGAAATCCCGTTAATGATTATAAAAAAAGATGGACGCCGTGAACCATTTTCACGAGAGAAATTGCTCGCTGGAATTCAGAAAGCTTGCGAGAAACGACCGGTAGCAACCGAAACGATTGAATCTATGGTGAACGAAATTATTGCGGTGTTAACCAGCACGGTCGTTCAGGAGATACCGAGTAGTCGTATTGGTGAATTGGTGATGAAACGGTTAAGAAATCTTGACCATGTAGCGTATGTCCGATTTGCTTCGGTATATCAGGAGTTCAAAGATACCGAAGATTTCTTAAGTGAACTGCAGGCTTTATTAGGTAAAAAGAGAAAGAAAAGAAATAAAAAATAGCGCTGGTGTCAAATACAACGGGGTTAACGTTATTTGAGAAGTTTATAGTTTTTTAAAGTTTAACGATGAACTAAAACTTATAAACCACAGGCAGAAAACCCTAGAAAAATTAGATAGTTTCATCGGGATAACGTGCGTTTTCGCAATGATACTCTAAGAACTTATAACATAGGAGAAAACCACTATGCGAACTGTAAAAATTTATGATACTACCTTACGCGATGGTCAACAGGCGGAAGGGATAAGTTATTCGATAGAAGATAAACTCCGGATTGCGCAAAAGCTGGATGAATTTGGTGTTCATTATATCGAGGGAGGGTGGCCTGGTTCGAATCCGAAAGATGCCGGGTTTTTTAATCGAATTAAACATATTCCACTAAAAACCGCTAAAATTGCAGCGTTCGGGAGCACCCGCCATGCGAAAAACTCAGTAGCTAACGACCCGAATATTATTGCGTTGTTGAAAGCGGAATCGCCGGTAGTAACGATTTTCGGAAAAAGCTGGGATTTACATGTGCGCGATGCGCTCCGGGTTACGCCTAAAGAAAACCTCGAGATGATTTATGATTCTGTTTCTTATTTAAAAAAACAAGGCCGAGAAGTTATCTATGATGCGGAACATTTCTTCGATGGTTATAAAAGCAATCCGCAGTATGCGATTAAAACCTTACAAGCTGCAGCTGATGCTGGCGCTGAAGTGCTCGTCCTTTGCGATACAAACGGCGGAACAATGCCAAATGAATTAGCTAAAATCATTACTGAAGTTAAAAAGACGGTTTCGATCCCGCTGGGTATCCATGTGCATAATGATAGTGGAGTAGCGGTAGCGAATTCAATTATTGCCGTTGAACATGGAATTGTTCATGTTCAAGGGACCGTGAACGGGTTTGGTGAACGATGCGGAAATGCGGATTTATGCTGTATAATCCCGAATCTGATTTTAAAATATGGTATCGATTGTATCCCGAAAGAAAATCTCAAACGATTAACCGAAGTATCACGGTTTATCGCTGAGACTGCAAATATGGTTCCGAACGATAAACAGCCGTATGTTGGATATAGTGCGTTTGCGCATAAAGGCGGAATCCACGTTAGTGCCATTCAACGGAATCCGGAAACCTATGAACATATTCGTCCGGAACTGGTTGGAAATACCCGGCGAGTTTTGGTCTCCGACCAAGCCGGGAAGAGCAATGTCTATTTCAAAGCGGCAGAATTAGGGATTGAATTAGATAAATCTACTCCAGAAGCGAAAGAAATCGTTAACCGAATTAAAGAATTAGAAAATTTAGGATATGAATTTGAAGCAGCAGACGGAACGTTTGAACTGCTGGTGAAAAAAGCAGTTGGAAAACATCGGTCGTTTTTTACCCTAGAAGGGTTCCGGGTTATCGTTGAAAAACGGGGGAATAAGATTGTATCAGAAGCGACGATTAAAGTTCGGGTAGATGATAAATTCGAGCATACTGCGGCTGAAGGTGATGGACCGGTCGATGCGCTCGACCATGCGCTTCGGAAAGCGTTAATCGAGTTTTATCCGCAATTGAAAAAAGTGCGGTTGACGGATTATAAAGTTCGGGTACTTGATGCGAAAGCCGGTACCGCTGCGAAAGTCCGGGTTCTGATTGAATCTACTGACGGAAAAAATGAATGGGGTACGGTTGGCATCTCGGAAAATATACTAGAAGCATCTTGGCAAGCGCTGGTTGATAGTATTGAATATCTACTCTTAAAAGAAGAAGAAACAAAAAATAGAAGGATGAAAGAACATAAGAACGGAAAAAATGTAAACTAAAAATCGAGTTAAAATTGTTCTTTTGTTTCTTCGTTTTTTTATTCTATCGTGGGGTTAGTCAATGAGAAACTTAATGATTAGTGTTGCTGGGATTCGGGGGATTGTGGGAGATAATGTTACCCCGGAATTGTTTGCGAAATTTGCGGCTGCTTATGGTAGTTTCATCGGTGGGGTAGGGAAAAAACTTGTTGTCGGGCGGGATACCCGCGTTTCTGGTGAGATGCTGAAATTTGCGGTAGTCGCCGGGTTGGTTTCAGTCGGCTGTGATGTGATTGATATTGGAATCTGCCCAACGCCAACGGTTGGAATGGTGATTAAAAAACTGAAAGCAGACGGCGGGATTGTATTAAGCGCATCACATAATCCAGCGGAATGGAATGCGTTAAAGCTTGTCTGGAACGATGGGATTTTTATGGATGCTGAAACTGGAAAAAAGTTTTTAGCCCTATTTGAAAAGAATGCAATCCATTATGTTCCGTATAATAAATTAGGGAAAATAATTCCGTTTGAAAAAGCGATTGACCTGCATATTAAAGCAGTTCTATCAGTTATCAATCCCGCAATTATTAGAAAGAAACGGTTTAAAGTGGTATTAGATACTTGCAACGGTGCTGGCGCAGTGATTATCCCCAAATTATTAGCTCAACTCGGGTGTAAGGTTATTCATCTCAATAGCGCGCTTGATGGCAAGTTTGCGCATAATCCGGAACCGTTACCGGAAAACCTGATTCAACTCAGCAGAACAGTTAAATCTGTAAAAGCGGATTTCGGAATTGCGACTGATCCGGATGTTGACCGGGTAGCCTTTGTTTCCGAAAAGGGGATTCCGATTGGGGAAGAGAATACGTTAGCGTTATGTGTAGACTACCTACTAAAAAAGAAGTCAGAAATCAGAAGTAAGAAGTCAGATAAACCGGTTATCGTCGTTAATCTATCTACTTCTCGGATGCATGATGATTTAGCCGAAAAATACGGTGCGAAGATTATCCGCACCAAAATTGGGGAAGCGAATGTCGCTCGCAGAATGCTTAAGGAAAAGAATTGTTTAATCGGCGGGGAAGGAAACGGCGGAGTTATCTATCCGCCGGTGCATTATGGTCGCGATGCTGCGACCGGAGTAGCACTGGTGCTCGAATATCTAGCGAACTCCGGGAAATCTCTTTCTGAACTAGTGCAGGGTATCCCGCAATATCATATTGTTAAAGAGAAATTTGCATATCCACGGGAGAAAATCCCAGTATTGCTAGAGAAACTTAAACAGAAATACGCTGCTGAACAACAGGATTTGACCGATGGCTTAAAAATCGTCTATCGAGATAGCTGGGTGCATATCAGGTCTTCAGGAACCGAACCGGTTATCCGGATTATTGCCGAAGCGAAAACAAAAGCTGCAGCACAGCAACTTTGTAACAATATTCGGGAGTTAGTAAAGTAAGGGTTTGATTTACTTGACCACCGAAGTCTTGACGAAGGTGGGTCAAGCCCATTCTGTTTACCCACTAATAATCAGAATACTGCCTTAGGTTAGGAAAAGCAGGACAAGTAGACTTTTAGAGATAACCAGATTCCTGCGGGTAAGTGAAGCAGACCAAGTTGAAGTAACACCAAATAATGCCAACAGGAATATAATAACTAGCGGGATGATGAACATAAGGTTATATAGCAAAAGATAGCTATATGCTTTGAATTTGACGGTAGAGTCTTTGGTCATAAAAACCAAAGTCGGCAGATAAACCTGCCCGGTGCAAACTGATTCAAGGAGTGAAACTAAAATACCGGTTGTAAATGTTGCAACAACTAATCCTTTTAATTTAAATTTTTCCCGCATTACCTGATGTATTTTTTCTTTGATGCCTTTTGGTAGCTGCATGGTCATATTATTAGTCTGTTTGGTTCTTAGATAAACGACAATATCGTATCCACTCAATACTGCAAAAATGAATGCTATTTCTGCTACTCCAAATCGCAGAATATGATGAACTAAAGGAATGCTGCGTAAACTACTAAGAACCTGCAACGCACCTAATCCAAGGAGGAGATACGTTAGAAAAACCGCAAGGGTGAAAAAGATGCCAACAGTTAACAGTTCCGGCTTGGTTTTCCCAACTAGCGCTAGAAGTGAAATAAAGAAGACAATAGTAGTAAAAGCACAGGGATTAAGCCCGTCTAATAGTCCAGCGCTAGCAATCAGAAAAGCATTGAATCCCTGAAATCGATTAACAATCACTGCTGGAACGGAAGAAACATCGCTGGTCAAATATCCCGAGCTTTTATTCGGGGCTGTCAGCCGGTCAATTGACGTGACAACAGGTAAATTTGAGGTTGTGGTTTGATTTACCTGCCCACCAAAATCTTGATGAAGGTGGGTCAAACCCACCGTCTTGTTTCCAGAAGTAACTTCCAATTGTTTCTGAATCAGCGCTTCTAGTTCCTTAAGTATTGCAGTCTTCCCTGCTAGACATTTATCGCCAATAAAGAGTTTCATCGAGACATTATCGGTATTTTTGTACTTATCCTCATATTGAATCAATAGCTCATAATTCTTAATATCAGAAATATCATAGCTCTTTATTGTAAGTAAAGCACCGTATTTCCCTTTTAGCTTTGGCAATAGTTCATCTTTGACTTCTGGACACTCGTGACAATTTGCGACATAAAAGAATACTAATTCTATCGGCTTAATATCTGTTTTTGGGCTAAGTGTTTGGATTGTAGATTCACTAGCAATTGGCAATCCGGAATGCACTAACGCATAGATAGGAATTTCTATCCTTGGTTGAACTAGATTATCGGTATTAACTAAAACTTTTCCTTGAATTCTACCACTTTTAATTTTCGGTTTCAATGTCAAACTGAGTTCATAAAGCTCTTGCTCTTTGATTATCTTGGTTGTAATGTGTTCGACATCTGCTATAGTTTCATTTACCTCAGTTTCAATCTTTTTAATGGTAAATTTCGTGCGACCTTCACTGGTCAAAGCAATTTTACGGGTTAATTCTTCCCCTTCTTTGAGCAGTCCGAAGAAGAATTTTGATGGAACAGCAATAATATCTCCGATGATATTTCCTTCTATTGGAACTTCAATTTTGGGTTTCTGTTGATTATCAGTAGCAATAACGAGTTTTTCGTTAAATTTTCCTAATATCAATCTTGGTCTAAGAAAAACTGAAATAACAGTGCCTTTTGTTTCGATAGTATCGATTGCTGCAAAAATATGAGCCGAAGAAGTAGTCAATTTTGTTACTTTTACTTGTTTATCTTCAGGGTTAGCTAGATAAATTTTCTTTTGTACAGTATTCTTGTTAAAGATATCGCCTAAAAACACCCGACTCGGAAAGACATTTGTACCCGGTTTTATTTTTGCAGCTATTGTTAAATAGATATGCGGTTCATCCGGGTCGTTTGAACTAATAATTATAAGATGCGATTCTTCTCCTTGACGCAAACCAGAATCATAACTTACCTTAATTTTGCCAGTTTGTCCCGGAGCAAGTTTATTCTTCGTTAAAAGTACAGCTGCATACCCACAGCTCGAACGCACCCGAGAAATCTCTAACTCCTTGTTACCACGATTATTAAACCTGAAAACATGTGTAGCTTTATGCTCTTGTTCGAGTATACCAAAATCATATTCCATCTCTTCAAATTCGATATCTGGCGCATTTGCCATTTTTTGTTTTTTCTGATGTTTTTCTGCCAGTGGTTTTGAAATCACTAACACTTCACCTTGCCAGATAGATTCAAATTGCTCTTTCGTTACTAGAGTGGGAAGCTGCGGTGGATCAATAATTCTAAGCTTATTCCCAACTGATCGTTCGATTACAAGGAAATGATTATCTTGAACATATGCAATGGCCGGGCTTTTTAGCTTTAAAAGCCCTTCATAGTTTATACGTTTACCAATAGCAATTAATCCTTTTCTCTGCGCTGCAATATAAAGGTCGTACATGCTAATCTTGTCATTCTTTCCATTAAATAATTGTTCTATATTATTCAAATCTATTGGCTCATTTAAAAGCTTACATACTTCATAGAAACAATTTATTCCGCAATTGAATTTTATGCCCAAACCGGTGGCCAGTATTTCATTTGCGGTACTTTGAGCAGAAGAGATGGAGTAAGTAAGATTACTTAATACTAATGATATAATAAAAATGAGAATAATAATGATAAATTTTTTATCCATAAGATATTCATAATAAAAAAGGTGATACTAAATTAATTCTAATATCACCTTTTTATAAATTCTAAAGTGTCGAAAAAACTAAAAGGAAATCTGATTAAATAGATCTAAAGCTTGATCGTAACTTATCCCAACTGTTTGTTCGAAAAATGATTGTCTTGTCCCAGCGGAAGTTGGAGATAATGAAAATAAACTATCGTTTATATTTTTATTTATTGCAACATTAATTACTTCATAATTGGCAGGTGGTACATATGGAATTCTGAATGAATAAGCTTTGGCTTTTTGAGGGAACCATACTCCCGGTGCAATTTCTTTGGCTTCCTCTATTTCATATTTGGCGAATAGTTTATCTTCACTGAAAATAATAGTTTCTATAGGTAGATATCCTTTGTTTAAATTAAACGTAATTTCTGCCGATGCTTTCGGTAAGATATGCATTTCAGGTATATCTGTAATTTTAAGACGGGAGACCCATTCGCCTTTTATTTGCTCTGTACTTACAATTGTTTTAGTCCGCGCTTGATTGATAATTTCTTTGATAGGCGTGTTTTTCCAGATGCGCAAAAAGAAGTGTTCTATCTGATTTATTTCGAGATTAATATCAAATATAGGAGAGAAAATCGTACTACAACTATAATATGGACCTTGACAATTAAAAGTTGTACCATTATTAAAAATAGATATATGGTGGAATGGTCCGACCAATCTCCCATCATTTCCTCTAGAAATTTCAAACCATTCTTTTAAAAATTTACCATCTTTCCTTACCCAAAGTATCAATTGTTTATTGGCACTTGGCGGTGTGAAAGGCAGACTTACATTCTTATTTGGTTCACCGAGTGTAACCGAATATAAAACGGTTATATCTTTTACAAATGAATCGTTATTTTCAACGCCTTCAATTATATCTTTTGGAATAAGATTCAAAGATTGCCCTTGAGCTATACTGAAAAAAAGAATACCCCAAAACAATAAAAATAATAAGGGTATTATTCTAAATCTTAAATTTGCTATTTTACTATAAAATATTTTCATATTTACCTCCCGTACCAAATTTGTTATTCGATTTATGGATTTGGATAATGATAACGTATCCATTCGTAGCCATTCCAATACCATTCATCACATTCGCTATATAAATTTGTGCAATTTCTATAACCATACGGATCCCCAATATTTTCGCATACACCGGTCTGGAGGTTGATTCTACCTCTGTAGCCTATTCCACAATTATATAATACACTGCCTGCTTCACCACAAGTCCACCTCGCAGAAGGATGAAAAATACAATTATATCCACCGTTAGGTGGTTCCTCAGGTTGACGTGCACCTGTACAAAGTGTGCAATTAGCTCCCTCCGGATCAGGCTGAGGATATGGATGATCGGTTGGCGGGGTTGGACCAGGACATCGTCGACGAGTGCATCGAGCATATCCACCAAATCCAATTACTTTTTTCATCTCATTTGTCGTAAGTATAGTTGATGATGGATTTGACTTAATCTCAGAATGGCTAGTTAATGCCTTCAAATCGCTAATACTTAAGATTTCTCTATCTGTTTTGTTATTGAATTCTCGCGAGAAAAAAAAGAGTATTAATAGAAAAAATAAACTAAATGCTAATAATAATATTATTATATAATAGTTTCTTTTATTCATAGGATTTTACCTCTTTTCAATAAACCCAAATTTTGCATTAGGAAGAGGTATAGGCAGGGTTGCCCTGCCCTCGAGCATATATCAGAACCACACTTTCGGGCGAGAAAACCTCGTCACTACTGGCAGAATTCGTAACAGTACAAAGTGCATTTCTATTGCAACGCAATAGAAATATTGTTCTACAACACCAAGAGATTCAATTGGCTATGCAAAATAATTATTCCACCAGCATTCTCTAGTGCAAAATCCGGGATAAATATTTTATTATCCTTTTTATTGATTTATTTTTTCTAACCGGTTTGTTGAGATTTTTTCAAATATAAAATCTGATTTTTTAATTCTACTATGATATTTTTAAATTCTGTGTTATTTTGGTAAATAGGATTATCTATGTATTTTTTAGTCATTTCTTCCACCAAATTATTTACTTGTTCCATTGCTCCAACGTTTCTATATAAAGTAAGTAACTTGACCTCACAAACTATTATATATGGATTATTTTTTTGCTGAAGAATAACCTTTTCGAGGATTCTAATAGCTTCCAAATGCCTTTCCAGATTCTGGAAAAATGGAACAAATGTCTCAAGAACCAAACCAAAATTAGTTAATGAAGACGCTTGGGTAAGTTCTTGAGAAATAAAATTGATAATACAATCTTCGGAGAGAGTTCTTTGTAACCAATACGTTTCATAATACATTTTATTGGCAATTGATGGAATATCACTTTCCGCAACTGTTTTATCGTTACAATAGTCTTTTACTTTTTTACATTCTTGGCGGGCTTGAACAAGAATAGCATCACGAGTTGTAATGTCTGATATTGGCGTAGAGACATCTTCACCTTTAGCAATTTCAATTAATAACCCCGCTTTTTGTAATTGCGCATGCGCCTTTGCCAGCGAAGTAGCGGTTGAATCGTTTATTATTTTATTAAATTCAGTAATAGCTTCGGATCGTTTACCTTTTTCAATTTTACGCCATGCTGAAATATAAACCGAATTATAATCTTGGATTGCTAAACTGACACCTCTACTTGTCCGTTCATTTAATCCAGCGATTCGCTGTTCAGCTTCTTTTGCTTCAGTAGAATTAGGATATAAATCAATAATCTTCTGGTAAGTTGCAATCTGGTCTTCGAGAGAATATGTTGCTGGATTCCGGACCATAATGTTCGCAATACGCAATAACGCATCCTTGCAGTAGGGCGACTTCGGATTCGCTTCTATGAACTTTTCAAATGAAACAATTGCTAAATTATCCTGGTTTAGTTTGCTATAAGAATAACCTAACAAACGATATGTGTTGGCAAATGTCTTTATAAGATAAGGATAACTCGTAAGAAACTGGACAAAAACAGCCGTCGCTTGGTTATAATTCTTTAAATGATACTGACATTTTCCAACATAATACATAGCTTCCGGCACATCAGCGCTTGCTGGGTTTTGGCTGATAAATGCTTGAAATTGCTCTAATGCTTGTTGATATTGTATTGCATCGAGAGAAGCTTTTGCCTGAATGAATAAGGTAGTGTCGGTTTCTCCCGCTAAAACTATCGATACGAGAACATACGTTGCTATTATTACTATTGACAGAAGAAGATAATGATTTTTCTGACACATACCCAAACCTCCTTTTCCCTTGAACGAGACCGGAAAGTTGATAATTTTTCTAGGAGTATTTTAATTCTTCTAAGAATCTTCTGTCAAGAATAAAAATAGCGCAGAATGCGAAATAAATAGCGCAAAATGCGAAGAAAAGATGATTACCGCGATTTATGAACAACCGATTATACAGATTATGAAATCAAGATTACGGTGATAAAAACATCCGATTACAGCGATGGAAATCAAAGATTACGGCGATAATATTAACCCAGATAAATTAGATGCCTGAATATAGCCATTGGTCACATTCATTACATTTCGGGCAATTGCAAATGACTTTTAGATGATTCGGTCTATTGAGCAGATATTTAATATGATGAATCTGCCGAATATTTCGTTTTGGATGAAGTATCTTCATAAACTCGCGAGCAAAGGTTGATTGATTATTAAATCCGCTATTTTGATAAACGTCTTTAATGCGCAACCTCGGATTATTCTGTTTTAACCATAGCGCGGTTTTAATCCGCATTCGGATTAAGCAATATTTCGGAGTTACCCCAAGAATATCGTGGAATATTTGTTCTAATCTTCGTTCGGTTATCGATAATGCGATTGCGCAGGTTTCTATGGTGCAAGTAGGGTTAGTGTAATTAGTTCTGAAATAATCGAGAGCAGATTCAAGTACGAATTGGGCTGCTAGAGAAATTGACGGAAGTTGCTGTCCCTGCCGGACGAAGCCTTGGCGAAGTCTGGTCATCTGGCGGTCTTCCTTTCTTTTCGGCAACGGTTGACCGCAACAAGGGCAATGTTCTCTCTCTCTCTCTCTGTAAATGCTGTGGATTTAGATTCATTTGGTTCATCTCCTTTTGGGAGGAACTATTCAAGAATTATATCCACTTGTCTTTTAAAATGTTTTATCATCTATACCACAAACTAAAGGTCTGCGCAACTTTCATGGGTATCGACGCTCGAGGATCCTGAGCATCGGGACTGTCAGGCGATATATAAATTACAGGCTGACAGCCTGCGGTACTATCGAGATAGCCCAAAGGAATTTATTTATGGTAAACTAGTTTGAAAAATAGATTACAGCGATAATAAAATAACGATTACAAAGATTAGATAAATCTTAATTTTGACAGATTGTCAAAATTTATAGATAAAGTAACACTTTTCCATCGTATGTTGAATTTTTGACCATTGGACAATAATTCAACATAATACTGATATTTTTATAGTTATCACTATCATGAAGCCTAAAGCTATCTTATTACTTTCCGGCGGGTTGGATAGTTCGTTAGCCTTGCACTTAATGGCGAAACAAGGAATCGAACTAACCGTACTGCATTTCACGACTATTTTCTGTACTTGCGATAAAAAAGGAGCGGGATGCGGAGCGAACGCATATACCACCTGTCAGCAGCTGGGTTTACCGTTAAAAATCATTGATATGACCGCAGAGTATATTCCGATTATCCGAAATCCGAAACATGGCTATGGTTCGGGAATGAATCCTTGCGTAGATTGCCGAATCCTGATGTTCTCGAAAGCAAAAACGATTATGGAAGAACTCGGCGCCTCGTTTATTATTACTGGAGAAGTCCTTGCGCAACGGCCGATGTCGCAGATGCGGCATACGCTCGAACTAATCGAACGAGAAAGCGGATTGCAGGGAAAAATCTTGCGTCCGCTATCCGCGCAGCATTTCCCGCCAACCGATGCGGAAAAACAAGGATTGGTTGACCGAAATCAGTTACTTGCATTCTCCGGTCGAACCCGGAAACCGCAAATCGAGTTAGCCGCTCAACTTGGGTTAACTGAATTTCCCTGCGCTGCGGGTGGATGTCTATTAACTGATAAGAGTTTCGCTGCCCGGTTAAGGGATTTATTTAACCATAATATCGATAACCTGAATGATATCAAACTCTTAAAATACGGCCGGCATTTTCGGTTATCTCCGTCAATAAAACTTATTGTTGGTAGAAATCAGACGGATAATGAACAAATCCAGCGATTGACTCTTCCGACAGATGAGGTTTTTGAAGTTTTAGGCACCGGTAGTCCGTTCTCGGTTTTACGGTTCTATAACGATATCACTGAGAATCGCAACGGTACTATCGAATTAGCGGCATCAATTTGCGCTCGATATAGTGATTTAAAGAACGAACCGACCGTGAAAGTATCATATCGGAAAGGAGCATCTGAAGCGGATAATTGGGTAGAAATATCTGTTAAACCGATGGCCGATTCGAAGATAAATTCATATAGAATCTAATTTAACCCCAAATGGTGCATGAGGACTAAATGATGATTGATGCTCTAAAGTCCGATTCTATTGATGAATCTTATTCGTATTTCCCTTATTGAAAGCTAGGGGCAGGTTCGTCAGTTCAGGTGAGTACATAGCCCCGAGTTTAAACTCGAGAGCAATGGTGTATACAAAATCCTTGGGGTTTAACCCTGAATCTCCGATTCCGCAAGGATAAACATACGCAACGGATATCTCCTACCAACGGTATAAAGCTAGGATTAATCTATTTCAAACGCACAGGCGGTTAGGTGTAGTTCAATCGAAACTATCAACACCCAGTGAATTATTCGTAGCGGAGTGCTTCGATTGGATTCAGTCGAGCAGCAGTTCGTGCGGGATAAAACCCGAAAAAAATGCCGATCCCGGCTGCAAAACCGATAGAGATGAGAATAGAAATAGGAGAAATAACCGTAGGTAACTGAGCATATCGTGATATAAGCATTCCTCCGGTAACACCTAAGATAATGCCAATGAATCCGCCTAACGCACTTAATACAATCGCTTCAATCAAAAATTGTAGTAGAATATCTCGATTTTTCGCACCAACCGCCATGCGAATCCCAATTTCCCGAGTCCGTTCGCGAACGGAAACCAGCATAATATTCATTATTCCAATTCCGCCAACGATTAGAGAAATTGAAGCTACGCTCCCGAGAAGAATAGTTAATGTCGTTGAAGTTGATGTTGCCATAGCGGTAATATCAGCTTGACTCCCTATTGAAAAATCATCATCTGCACCCGGTTTAATGCGGTGTCGTTGCCGAAGTAATACTGCTATTTCCGCTTGAGCATCTTTCATTTGATTCTGCGATATAGCGGAAACAAAAGCTAACGAAATATACGACTGATTTAAAATCCGTTTCATTAATGTTGTATATGGCATTAAAATAACATCGTCTTGACTCCGCCCCATTCCTGATTTACCCCGAGCTACAAGAACACCAATTACCCGGAACGGTATCTTCTGAATTCGAATTGTTTTCCCTATTGGCAACTCGTTTCCAAATAAACTGGATGCGACATCGTAACCGAGTAAACAGACTTTACTAGCTGATTTTACATCATTATCCGTAAATACATTGCCAGCACTAAGCTGCCAGTCGCGTATAGATAAAAATGAAGGAGATACCCCATTTAACGTCGTATTCCAGTTTTGATTTTTATATACAACTTGCGCTGCAGCATTTACCATTGGAGAAGCATATAATACTGACGGGCATTCGCGGATAATCGCATCTACATCCGACGGGACTAAGGTTTGAACGCTGCCGAACCCCATCCGCATCCCGCCGGATTTCATACTTCCGGGTAAAACGACAATCATATTCGTCCCCATACTGGCGATTTGGGTTTCAATAGATTGTTTCGCTCCTTGTCCAACACCAACCATAATTATCACCGCAGCGACCCCGATAATTATCCCTAACATAGTCAATGCTGTTCGCGTGCGATTTCGGCCGAGAGCATGATATGCGATTGAAATCGTTATTCCTATTTTCATATTAATTATAAGTATAATCTGCGTATTATTGTATTGTTAAATCCGAACAACGTACTTTTTTACCGATACGGATATCATAACCCTAACCATAGCTTTTTACCTGTTACTGACCGGTAACTCCATTTCGTCATCGGTCGATGCCGGCATCTGTTCAAGAACGGTTACTGCATCAAGATGCTCATCTACCGGTTTATCATATTTAATTTTACCGTCTTTAAAATAAACAACCCGTTGGGCATACTGGGCAATATCACGTTCATGGGTAACAATAACGATGGTGATATGATTTTGACTATTCAACTTTTGGAATATTCCCATAATTTCAATACTTGTCCGAGAATCAAGATTACCGGTTGGTTCATCAGCTAGAATAATCGATGGAGAATTAACTAAGGCGCGCGCAATAGCTACTCGTTGCTGTTGTCCGCCGGAAAGTTGGTTCGGATAATGATAGGCGCGCTCGTGTAATCCGACAATTTCCAAAGCATGCATCGCCCGGTCATATCGTTCTTTGTTAGTAGTACCATTATATAGCAATGGGAGTTCGACATTTTCTAACGCGGTGGTACGCGATAATAAATTAAACTGCTGAAATACAAACCCAATTCGTTTATTTCTAATTTCAGCTAATGCATTCCGAGTTAACTGGGAAACATCGGTGCCATCAAGTCGGTACTTTCCGGTTGTCGGTTGGTCTAAACAACCAAGAATATTCATGAACGTTGATTTTCCTGAACCGGAAGGGCCCATGATGGCAACAAATTCACCGGTATCGATTTGAACATTAATTCCACGAAGCGCATGTACCTGCACTTCACCTAGTTGATATATTTTGGTTAAACGGTCTACTTCAATTAGATGCGGCATAACGGTCAAATTATTGATACGAATTTCGAATATCGAAATTCGAAATAACAAGATAAAACATTTATCAATCCCACCTCATGTTCCCGGATGGTAATAGTATTAGTTATGGCGGCGGTGGTCCTCCTCCAAAGAGACTACGCGATGGGGTTGTACCGGTTGATTTCTGGGTTGCATATCCGACAATAACCTTGTCTCCTTCTTTCAATTGTCCTCCTTCAACTGCCGTATTAGTACCGTCAGATACTCCAACCTTAACGACTACTTCTTTCGGCTGATTCTTTTCATCAAGGATATACACTCTACCAGTTTTAGAATCACTATTAAATACCGGTTTCGTTGAGCTAGAAGTAGCGAGTTTGAATTGTAACGCTGCATTAGGTACACGTAGTACATTTTTCGATTCTGCTACAACAAATGAAATACTTGCGGTCATCCCCGGTTTAAGTTCTAAGTCTGGATTAGCTACATCTATTATTCCTTGATAGGTGACAACGTTCGATTCTATAATCGGTTCAAAGCGGATTTGACTAACCGTTCCTTCAAACTTCTTGTCCGGATAAGAATCAACGGTAAAAATTGCTTTCTGTCCCTCTTTAACTCTGCCGACATCCGCTTCATCGATACTAGCTACTACTTGCATTTTGGTTAAATCTTCTGCGATCTGAAACAAAGTCGGCGCGGATAGACTTGCAGCAACCGTCTGCCCAACTTCAACATTTTTGGAAATAACCGTGCCGTTAACCGGAGCAGTAATGCGAGTAAAATCCAAGTTCAATTCTGATTGTTCTACCGCTGCCTTTGCCTTACTGACATCAGCGTTAGCAGAATCAATTTTAGCTTTTGCCGCATGAACTTCAGATTCTGCTGCTGTCACCTGGGCTTCAATAGAAGCTATTTGCGCTAAGGCGGCATGGAAATTTGCTTGTGCAGTTTCGAAACTGGTTTGTGCTGTTTCTAAATCACTCTGTGAAATTAAATCGTCCGCACGCAGTTTTTTATATCGTTCATAATTTCGCGTTTCATTATCAAGGGTAGCTTTTGCTTTCTGTGCATTCGCTTTAGCGCTGGTTAACGAAGCGTATAAATTCGCCACAGTAGCTTTCGCCGTTTCCCAAGCAGCAACAGCACTTTTTTCCGCAGCTTGTGCAGAAGTTAAACTCGCTTTATTTTGCGCGAGTTGGGTTTGAAATGTTCGCGGGTCAATCTGTGCGATAAGTTGACCTTTTTTAACCTTAGAATTATAATCAACATATATCGCTTGAATAGTTCCTGAAACTTGGCTTCCAACATCAACTTGAATGGTAGCTTGTAATTTTCCGGTTGCGGTAACCAGTTCAGCAACATCTCCCCGGTCAACCGTAACGGTTCTAAATGATGGGGTCGTCTGTTTACTGAATAATGAATGATAACCAATATACCCGAGTAGAATAAATATGATTATTCCAATAATCCAAGCATAGTATTTTTTGTTCATTCTCTCATACTCCTCACTTTGTTTACCTCGAATTCTAGGGATTATTTTTGTCCGATAGATTTTTGTAGCTGCGCATACGATCTCTGCGCCGCATAAATCGCTTGCGCCAGACTAACTCGCGCATCTCGATACGCAACCTGTGCATCGGTTAAATCGAGAATAGAACCTAAACCATTTTCATATCTACTGGTAGCAAGACGGAGCGACTCTTTAGCTTGGTCAACCAGTTTTTGTGCCGCATTGATTTTTTCCTGCTCGCTTTTCGTATTTAAATAATTCGTGGTTACTTCTAGCTGGATATCCTGTATCATTTTCTGCTCTTGCGCAGTCAATTGACGAAGAGCAGATTTAGCTTCTGCGATCTTCCCTTCTTTCTTAGAGCCGTCATATAACGAAAAGTTCAGCCCAAGTGTAGCAGTCCACGATTCAGTTAACGGAAACTCGTTTCCCGATAGGTTATAACTTCCGGAAGCTGAAATCGTCGGTAAATGACCGCGTTCAGCAATCAAGAGACTCGCTTGGAGTTGTTTTCGCTGATGGATTAGACTTTGAACATCAGGTCGGTTTTGTAGCGCTTGCGTAATGAACGTTGATAATGCAGTCGTTATCGGGGAAAATAGCGTTTCTATTAATTCGATGGGTTCGTCCGTATTCGGTTCTACTCCCATGGCATTAAATAATGTACTAATAGCAATTTTTTGATTATTAAGTGCAGTAACTAGAGTTAATTCTGCATTTGCAACCGCAACTTCTGCTTTCATTACATCCAGTTTTGTTCCTTTTCCAACGGTGTAAGATTTTTCAGCTAATTTTAAATGCAATTTCGCATTATCCAACGATTCCTTGGCAATAGCTACCAGTTCTTGTGTCTCTAACACTGAATAATAAGCAGTTTTCACATTAAGAAATATAGATAATTCAGTATCAAGGTAGTTGATTAGTTTTAAATTAATATTCTCATTTGCCTGACGTATCAATGCCGGAGTAACCCCGAAATCATAGATAAGTTGAGCAACTGATGCAGAACCGGCATATGCATCATCAGAACTAGTTTCAGCTACTTCTTTTCGATTATATTGAGCGGTAACATTGACCTGTGGATAGTAAGCGGAGATAGTTTGTTTTTGTTGAGCAGTGGCTATGGTAATTGCTTCTTTAGCGCTAATTAAGGATGGATGTTTCTTTTGAGCTATTTCCAAACAATCGGATAAGGATAGTTTTGTTCCTTCTCCACTTGAATAAAATCCGGCTGAGAAAATCATGAGTATAACAAAGAGAACATGTCGTTTCACTGAATGAACTCCTTAGACTTATAACTCTATATTGGTATAGGTATATCGAATTTGTTTTTTTAACGAAATTATCTATTTTGACGAATCTATTTTTATAATTGTTCCCTAACTCAGACTAGATTTATAACTGAAAATGTTCCTTTACCTGCGATCCGGGCTTATTTGGTAGCGGAATTAGCCTTATTTTACCGGAACCAAAGACAGGAATATTTCGTCTAACATTAAATAAGGGAAAGAAAGCGGCATTGAAAACCTCCAAGGAACGAGAATTAATTCAACGATGTCAGGCGGGCGACGAATCCGCGTATACTGAGTTCTATCAGAAATATTCTAGTCAGGTATATACCTTATCCTGCCGACTATTAAGAGATAAAGAGTGGGCTAACGACGCGGTCCAGGAAATATTTATTAAAGCGTTTCGTGGGCTAAAGAATTTTCAAGTTCAGTCGAAAATATCTACCTGGCTATATCGGATAACCATAAATCAATGCCGGGATATGCTGCGACAACGCAGGCATCGTCCGGTGATATATACCTTACAAGATCATGAGTCTCCGGAAAACGAATTCGTCCTCGAACGGATTCCGGACACAAAACCAAATCCTGAACAGGAACATACAACGAGGGAATTACGTCAAAAGATTATAGAGGCGATTAACCGATTACCGGAGGAGTTCGCTGAAACGTTTTATCTTAACGAAATTGAAGAGTTAAGTTACGCAGAAATCGGACAAATTCTTGGCGTTCGGATTGGAACGGTTAAATCCCGAATATTTCGCGCACGCGAATTACTCCAGCAGGAATTATCCGAGATTTATAATGAAATAAAGACATAGGATTAAACTTACATTATGAAACATCAATATTGGTTGAAAAATCTATCCGCATATGTAGATAATGAACTATCCGAAACTAAACGTCGGAAGATTGAACGACATCTATCGGAATGCGCGCTATGTCGCGATAAACTTACTGCATGGCAGAAAATCCATAAGGTATATACTGAAGAATCAGAATTAACTCCGGAACCTGAACTCTGGCAAACCATCTCTCACAGATTACGCACTGAACAGTTTCAACCACTCCATGTTTGGGAAGATGAACGAATTCTCAAATGGTTACCGAACCCACTTCCGGCATTAGCTACGGTAGTCGTAGTGATATTTTTCGTTTTCATTGCCCAGTCATATCTAACTCCTGGGGAAAAGACTGATATTTCTCTTGATAGTTATCTAACCAAAGATACTGAATTATCTGCGAGCAGTGGGTTAGAAATCCTTATTCCATCTTCCGAGACGAAAACGGAAGGAGCAAGCTAAATGGCAAATCCTAAACTTAAATGGATTGTATTTATCATAGCAGTGTTTTTAATTGGAGATGTTTTAGGGTTCCTTAGCGGACAAGTATATCAGCGCTATGAAATGGAACAGCGTCGTCGTGGACGAGGTGGACCACCACCTAGACCGCAAAATTTTATAACTGATTTGAAACAGCAGCTAAACTTAACTCCAGAACAAGTGAATAAAATTGAAAATATTCTCGAAGCGAATCGGAAACGGATTGAACAAGAATTAGCTCCGTTCCGGGAGAAGGCAAATTCTATTCGGAAGGAGGTGGAAACCCAAATCGAGTCGGTCTTAACCCCGGAACAGAAGGTTAAATATAAACAGTTTCGAGATAAAATGGAGATGGAGCGGAAGAAATTCGAGATGGAACGGCGGCAACGATTAGGAAATGATACCACCAGACGGTTTTTGCCACCGCCATCCCGAGATTTTTTGCCCCCACCTCCACGGTAAAATTCAATACCAGACGGTAGGGACGAGGTGCAAGGTTATGAGATAACTTATGTACTTCGGATTTCCGCTACCTTGTAATAAGGAGAACGTTATGAAATGTAATAGAACCATAAAAGTTTTAACCAGTGTTTTAGTCGTCAGTCTATTCATTGGGGTTGTGCTGGTTATGGCGCAAGAGCCGCCACCACCACCGAGCGAAACTCAGCGTCCCGGACCGGGCGGATTTGACCCTGCGCAATTTCAAGCGAGAATGATTGAACGGTCAACCACAAATGTTAAACTAACCGCAGACGAAGCGAAAGTGATTATGCCGAAAATCGAAGCGCTAATCAGTTATCGGTTTAGCTCGATGCAGGAATTACAACCATTACGGCAGGATCTCCGCGATCTATTGGAATCGGGTAAAGCATCGGATAAAGCGATTAAACAAGCTTTAGATAGGCTCAAAGCGAAAGCTGCTGAAATCAAAAAGAAAACTGAAGAGCTAGAAACAAATTTAAAATCAGTATTAACTATCCAGCAAGAAGCGCAGTTAACCCTCAATGGCGTTATTACTCAGGGTTTAGGTATGGGTGGTATGGGATTCGGTGGCGCTCGAGGTGGTTTTGGTGGTCGTGGTAATCGAGACAGCGGCGGCGGGCGAACTCGCAATAACTAAGGAAAACTGAGATATCGAAGACTTCAAACCAACCAAAACTACAGGATAGGTGTTTTTTTACCACAAGGTACCAAATACTGCAGTAACAAAGGTTAACCGGGGGCGAAGTCTTCGATGTCATGGTTAGTGAATACTCCTGATAAATCGGAAAGAAACCTCAACTGAAGACGGGTAGAAGCAAAGCGGAATGAACGAATTAAGAGATATTTGTTTCCTCTTAGCTTACGACTAAAATTGAACTAACCATTCGGTAGAAATTTGTTCCGTCGAATAGCTATAGCTGGGTCAAAATACCGTATATATTAACATATGCTAGAACAAACGTTGCTCGAAAAAAAATTAATCACCCAGGAACAGTTGTCCATCGCACAAAATGCTGCGAAGTCTTCAGGAGAACATATTAGTCAAGCGTTACTCCGACTTGGACTGATTTCTGAATCAACGTTATTACGTGCGGTAGCAGAATTTTTAGGATTAGAATATGTAGATTTAAGTCAAATAAGTATTGACCAGAATACTATCAATTCCGTGCCGGCAAAAATTGCCATGCGGAAAAAGCTGCTTCCTATAAAACGAACTAATGGCACCCTCGTTATAGCGACTTCTGATCCACTTAATCTGAAAGCAGTAGATGAACTCCGCGTTCTCTTAGATTGCGATGTCCAGCCTGTTGTAGGTAATTCGAATGAAATCGACCGGTTATTAAAGAAATACTATGGTATTGGTGCGGAAAGTATGGACCAACTGCTGCAAGAAAGCGGGCAGAATCTTGAAGTATTACCGGGCGCTGGAGAGGAAAACGGAGAATCGTTGGAAATGGTTGAAGATGCATCGTTGGTACAATTTGTTAACCAGATTATTTTAGAAGCTGTTCGCGACCGAGCAAGTGATATCCATATCGAACCGTTTGAAGATGAACTTCGCGTTCGCTATCGAATAGATGGGATACTGCATTCTGCGGTAACGCCGCCGAAAATAAAGTTATTTCAGCATGCGATTATCTCGCGCATCAAGATTATGGCAGAACTTAATATTGCCGAAAAACGGTTGCCACAAGACGGTAGAATTAAATTACGGGCTGGCGATAAAGAAATTGATGTTCGCGTTTCGATAATTCCGGGAATTCACGGTGAAAGTGTTGTTCTGCGTTTGTTAGACCGGAGTGCGATTTTTCTCGGTTTGGAAGATTTGGGCATGGATGAACAGTCCTATGCCGGATTCCGGAAGTTAATTGACCGGCCGCATGGAATAATTCTTGTTACTGGTCCGACCGGCAGTGGAAAATCAACCACGCTATATGCGGCATTAGCGGAAATCAATTCAGATGATAAAAAAATTATTACGATTGAAGATCCGGTTGAATATCAATTAAAAGGGATACTTCAAATTCCAACAAAACCGAAAATAGGGTTTGATTTCGCACAAGGGCTTCGTTCAATACTTCGACACGATCCGGATATTATTATGGTTGGAGAAATTCGCGACCGGGATACGGCAGATATCGCAATTCGGTCAGCGTTAACCGGTCATCTCGTATTTAGCACCTTACATACCAACGATGCGGCGAGTTCAATAACCCGCTTGATTGATATGGGAATTGAACCGTATTTAGTCGCTTCGTCAGTAGAAGGAATTATGGCGCAACGGTTAGTCCGCCGTATTTGTGAGCATTGTAAAGAAGAACAGATTGTTGACCGAAAAGATATTGAAGAATATTTTGCCCAATACCAGACCAACCGGGTATATCGCGGGAAAGGGTGTGAATTTTGCAAAAAAACCGGGTATCGCGGGCGAATGGGGATATTTGAGTTATTATTGGTAGATGATGATATTCGAGATATGATTGTACACCATGCGACGGCGGGCCAAATCAAACGGCAGGCATTAACTAAAAATATGAAAACGTTACGAGATGACGGTTGGCAAAAAGTTTGTGCGGGATTAACTACTATTGAAGAGGTACTCCGTGTAACTAAAGAAGAATAAACTGCGATACAACGAAATCCCAAAATCCTAATATCAAACAAATATACTCTAGCGAAGTGTATTGCGGAGTACGATGTTCGATATTCTGATGTAGGTTGAATTGTTATGGCGAACTTTCTATACCGAGCAAAAAATCGAACTGGACAAATTGTTACCGGAGTGTTGGTTGGAGATAGTCGAGCCGCGGTTATCGAACGGCTATCGGGAATGGGATTAACTCCGCTGGAGTTAACCACTCAGGAAGCTATTGATCAACGGAGTTCGAAGTATTTATTGAGAAAACGAGTTCGAAAAGCAGATGTATCCAGGTTTATGAAACAACTAGCGGATTTGTTGAATGCTGGTGTGCCTTTAACCAAATCACTCACTACGTTAACTAACCAGCAATCGAACCCATATTGGAAAACGATCATCCAGCAGATTAAAAATTCTGTTGTTGCTGGGAGTAGTTTAGCGAATGCATTAGCGGAATATCCAAAAATTTTTTCTGAATTGCAGGTTAATCTGGTTAAAGCCGGAGAAATTTCAGGTAGTTTAGAATCGGTATTAAGTCGGATAGCAGAATTTTTAGAAAAAGAACAGAACTTAATCGCTCGGGTTAAAGCAGCATTAGCGTATCCAATATTATTATTCATTGTTGGCACGGCGTCCGTAGCGTTTTTATTAACGTTTTTTATTCCCAAATTTGCCGTTTTATTTGCTGATTTAGGGCAAAGTTTACCGATTCCAACGCTCATCTTGTTGTCAATCAGCGGCTGGCTACGGTCATGGTGGATTCTGCTCCTATTGGTTATCAGTGGAAGTATTATATTATTTCGTCGTTGGGTGAAAACAAAATCCGGTAAATATCGATTTGATGAATTTAAGTTGGTTCTGCCGATCGTTAGAGATATAGTGGTTAAAATCGCGGTTTCTAGATTCTGTCGGACACTTGGTACCTTACTGCGAAGTGGAATACCGTTATTAACCGCATTACAATCAGTTAAAGACGCTACCGGAAACGAAATTATTGCGCGGGAAATTGGTGAAGTCGCAGGCAGTATTCGCGAAGGCCAATCGCTAGCTGAACCGTTGCGGTTAAGCAGAATATTTCCGCCTTCTGTAGTAGAAATGATTGCGGTCGGAGAAGAAGCCGGCAATCTCGAAGAGGTGTTGATAAGAATTGCAGAATCGTATGATACTGAAGTCGATAATACCGTTCGAGTTTTAGTTTCATTACTCGAACCAGTTATGATAATTTGTATGGCATGTATTATAGGATTTATTGTTATTTCGATGTTACTACCGATTTTTTCATTGAATAGTATGATTAAATAGAGAGCAACTACGAACGAGATATTATCTCGTTCGTAGTTGCTCCCATTCGAAAACCTAAAGGAGAAGGTATGAATCAAAAAGGATTTACCCTCATCGAGATTATGGTGGTGGTGATTATTCTAGCAGTGTTAGCTGCGCTGGTTATCCCACGGTTTGGTGGCCGAACCGAACAAGCGCGTATCGCAGCTGCTAGGACGCAGATCGATTCGCTATTCAGCACGGCACTAGATATGTATGAAGCGGATAACGGAACCTATCCTTCTACGGAACAAGGATTGCAAGCATTGCGAGTTCAACCAACGACTGAGCCAGTGCCTAAAAATTGGAAGGGACCGTATCTAAAAAAGGATGTTCCGCTTGACCCCTGGGGGAATGCGTATGTCTATGTTTTTCCTGGAACCCATAATGTTAATGGATACGATTTATATTCATTTGGTCCGGATGGACAGGATGGGACTTCCGATGATATTACGAATTGGGCAACGACGGAAACGAAATAAATACGGTAATTTCTCCGGACACAATGCAACGGTAGAACAGCGCCATCTGATTCGACAAAACACTAGGGGCATTGCATGGCCATCGCTTCAAGGTTTTACCTTAATTGAACTTGCGGTGGTTTTGGTGGTTATCGGTGTAATTGCAATTTTTACGGTCCCGTATTTTGGTGGGTTCACGAATCGGACGCGATTAGATAGTGCATGTCGAGATTGGGTTGCGTATGCGAATTATGCACGGTCGCAGGCGGTTATGCAAGGAGTAAATTATCGATTAACTTGCGATTTAGACCAGCAAAGGTATTGGCTAACATATGAAAATGTATCGACCGGAATTGCCGGGCAATATACATCTTCTGGAGATAGGTGGGGACAACCGGTTTCGCTTGATTCAACGGTGCGGTTCGTTTCGATTCAACTCGACCAAAATCAACCGCAAGAATCAGGGGTTGTTACTATTTCGTTTACCCCGCGCGGCACTTCAAACGATGTGATGGTTATATTCAGCACCCGTGATAATGAACAACGGCAAATAACAATATCCGGAATTACCGGATTAGCAACCATCCAAGCTACAGATACCGCGATATGAAAAAGTCAATAGCTGGAATTCGCCCAGATTTCGTTAAAATTTCGTTGGGTAAAAATCCGAAATCTGAATTCGGGTTTACCCTATTAGAAGTGGTCATAGCGCTGGTAATAGTTGTTGTCGGATTGGTATTGATATCTCAGGCATTTTCAATTGGATTACGAGCGGTTCGTGTCTCGGATAAAGCTACGATAGCCCGATTTTTAGCGGAACAAAAAATAACAGAAATAGAATTGCAATCTTTTTTGGCTTTACAATCCGGAACTGGTGATTTCGGACCAGATTATCCGGATTTCACTTGGCAAATGAACGTGGCTACAACTCAACTCGATAATTTACTACAAATTAACCTAACGATTTCTTGGATTGAAGATAATACGACACGAACATTAACGATAACAAAACTTATTGCCGACCGTGGTGAAATATCATCATGAAATTTCGGATTAATTCGAAAGGATTCACGTTAATCGAGTTGCTGCTAGCGATTACGATAGCGGTGATTGTAGGGAGCGCAATTTATGGCACCCTTGCTGCAGGTTTGAAATCGAAACAAAAAGGAATGGTTATTGCAGAAAAAAATCAGAGAGCGCGGGTGATTCTTGATACCATCCGTAATGACTTATTAACCGCGAGCGTTTCGAGCACAACACCAAGCTGGCAATTTACCGCAACTACCTATTCAGATGGAAGTATTTATCAAGATAGTATCCAATTTATCAGCACCAATCAACCCATTGATTGGACGGTATCGGGCATTTCCGATGAAGCGATCATCAAGTATGCGATTGATACTGTTCCGAATACGAATACAGTCGGGTTATTGCGCATCGTTAATCGGCATATTACAGACCCTGAATCAACCGATATAAATTATCAGTTAATTTCAACCGAGGTGAAAAGTCTCCGGTTTCAATTTGCCAATGATACCACCTGGGTATCGGAATGGACTGATACCACAATATTACCAAAAGCGGTAATGATAACAATTGCGACACCAGATATTGAAACCCCGCAGATGCTAAACTGGTTTACAACCGCGATACGATTACCAAAAGGATAGCCGATATAAAGAAAGATTGTCCAAAGTATAGCCGAGATTATACAACTGAAAAACGCCACAGATAAATCTGAGGAATTCTTGGCAAAAGCTGGCTCGAAGTCAAGGAGAACTTTTGAATACTACCGAACAGGATACGTATGGCGCGCGGAATAATCTTAATTGTCGTGTTATGGATTATGGTCATTTTAACGGTCGTAGCGATGTCGTTTAGTCGTTCGATGGTGGTCGAATATCGAATTGCTGCGAATGGAATTGATAAACTCAAAACGTTCGAAATAGCCAAATCCGGAATTGAACGAGCGATTGCCGAAGTAGCGCTAGATTCGACTGCAATCGGAACTTTAACCAGCCGATGGCGTGTGAATTCCGATGGATTTCAGAACATCGTGGTAGGAGAAGGAACCTATACACTTTTTTTCCCGGACATTACCTCCCCTGAAGCTAAGCAAGGGTTTGGGTTAACCGATGAAAATTCGAAATTGAACATCAATTCAGCGCCGAAAGAAATGCTATTACGGTTACCACAAGCGGATGAAATCATTGCAGATTCGATTATTGATTGGCGATCAGCAACCGCAAAAGCGTCTCCTTATGGTGCAAAAGATGAATATTATACGCAATTGAATCCGCCGTATAAGTGTAAGAATGGACCGTTCGATACCCTTGAAGAGTTGTTGCTGGTTAAAGGGATAACACCACAAATCCTTTTTGGTGAAGATGCGAATTTGAACGGACTATTAGATGCGAACGAAAATGATGGCGATACGAATTTTCCACCGGATAATGCCGATGGGAAACTCGATCGCGGATGGTATCCCTATATAACCATATATTCGTATGATATGAATGTAGCGCTGGATGGAACGCAACGGATTAATATCAATCAAGCTTCCGGGTCACAGTTACGGCAATTGACCCAATATGGATTATCGAATGCCGATATTGCGAATATTATCAGTTACCGGAGAAGAAACGGGTTTCGTAGTCTCGGTGACCTGTTAAATGTTACCGGAATTAATAACCAGAAGTTCGGTGCGATTGTAGATTATATAACGGTAGTAGAACGCGAGAAATTACCTGGATTAATTAATATCAATACTGCATCGAAAGAAACGTTACAATTTCTACCCGGAATAACCGCTGAGATTGCGGAAAAAATCATTGAACGACGGAATGGAACCAGTGGTGCGTTTAAGAATCTCGGTGAGTTGGCGGAAACCATTGGGAAAACATCGTTTCAGCAGATAAGTGATTATGTTACTGTTCGGTCGTCACAATTTACGGTTCAATCGCTAGGCCGATTAACGAATAAATCCGGGTATACGAGGTTAATTGCAGTAATAGACCGAGCTGTGGTTCCTATTAGAATTCTCTATTATCGGGATATTTCTGATTTAGGACCGGGAATATAATGAGTTGAATTTGATGCACTGAACAACGGCAGGAAACACAGGATACAATTGTCAATGTTGTTTAGATTTTCTGTTCAGTGGATATGCTATTCTTTCGTTGATTGGTAAATATTATGTTTAACCAGAAAAAACAATTTCGACGTCTAGTTGGTGTAGATATCAGTCGCCATGAATTAACCTTGGTTGAAGTTAGATATGAACATGACCAGCCGGTAATTGAGAAACATTTGATTGTTCCGATACCTCCAACGCTAAACCGGACTGAACCGGAATCGTTTGGGAAATGGCTAGCAGCACTCTGGAAAAAAGAACAAATTAAAACGCGAATGGTTCGCTTCACCTTACCCCGAGCTGACGTTTTAACCACGGAATTCACGCTTCCTCTTGGTAGCGAGTTGGAAACCACCAAAATGCTCGAGCTGCAATTAGAACGAGAACTTCCGGCATCACTTGATTCGGTTGCTTCTGATTATTTTATTCTTCAGAAAACGGAACCCGGCGAACAGAAAATCATGGTTATCACTGCAAAACAAACCGATATTGCGTTTTATCGGAACGTATGCAAGGTTGCCGGATTAAAACTCAATCGGATTGAATTGAGTTCATTATCATTAAATCGGGCTATCCAATATGAACAACCACGACCTGATTTGTGGTTAGTGGTCAATATTGGTTCTACAGAAACGGAAATAATGGTCATCGAAAATAAACGGGTTATTTATACTAGAAGTGCATCTTTTGGATTCAAAGCCTTATTAGAATCTATGCCTGATTTAGGACAGCGGTTTCAGACGGAATCGGATGAACGAAAAACGGTACATCCCCTGACCCTAATTGATTATACGAATCCGGAAGCGATAAACTGGGTTAATCAGTTGATATTTGAATTAAGACGTAACTTGGAATCATACGCACTAGCCTGGGGGAAACCGAGTCCGAAACAAGTTCTATTTTGTGGAGCAGGAAATTATTTGCCACAGGTAGCACAAGCAGTAACCGAACAATTACATTGTACGGTTCATTGTCTTACGATATCACGAGGAACCAATGGTCTGTTGGAAAAACAACAAAGTGCAATCACAGCGTTTGGTAGTATCCTTCCAGAAGGGGTTACCGACCAATATTGTGATTTAAACCAACCGCGATTGTTTGCCGTTGAACCGTTCCATGTACCGGTTTACATTCGCCAGGTAGCGATAGGTTTTGGACTAGCTGCAATAATTATTGTTATCCTATTAGGATTGCTCTTGCATAAGCAAAAACAACTGGTTCGATTGCAATCCGAATATGCGGTATATCGGCCTCTTATTATCCAATCGGAGCAAAGTAATATTAATCTCTCAACGATTAAAACGTGGAAGCAGGAAGCAGCGAGCGTTCTTGAAATATTGCACAGCATATCTGTCAATTGGTCGGATGACGCTTATCTGCAGGTTATGACCTATGACCGCACGAAAGATATTACCTTATCCGGATTAGCAAGCTCGACGCAAGCGGTATCGAACTTGTTAAAACGACTCAATGAATCCAACCGATTTGCCAGTATTAGATTATTGTATTGCCGGATTTCAAAACGAAACCCAACGTATCCGATAGAATTCGGGTTATCGTTGAAATATATCAAAACGGAAGAACGAAAGAAGTAAGATAAGGAACTGAACCCACTATGCTAACTTTATCATCTCGTGAAAAGAAAATGGTGTTGGTGATGGTTTTGTTTATTTCTATTGTCTTAATGTATCGCTATTTCGTCATACCTTATATTGAACGATGGAACTTAATTACCAGTCAAATTCGAACTTTAGAAACCCGGATTAACCAAGCTAAACAGTTGAAATCGAATCCCGGATTAATGGTATATGCGCAAGGAACAATCTTGAATCAGACTGATGCTACTGCTTATTTTTTAGAGAACCTGGAATCCTGGGCAAGTGACGCTGGGGTTATCATGACTTCAGTCAGACCGGGTGCTATTCAGAATCGGGGCGTTCATTCAGAGTTGAACTATGAAGTTGAAATTACCGGCGATCTCGAAACCGTTTGTCGGTTTATTGCACAAATAGAACAGCCGAGCGCAATCGCGCGAATTAATAGAATCCGGATTGCTAAACCTAAAGACCTTTTGAAAGAAATTACTGCGAATATTACCGTAGCTACATTAAGTCGTGCGGAATCAGCTCCGAAACAAAAATCAACGACAACGAGTGGTAATAATGAATTATAAAAAATATTCTCTGATTATACTGTTAGGATATACACTATTCTATTTCGGGTGCGCAAACAAGTCGACATCGGCAACAGCATCGGATGCGAACAAACATTTGTCTCGCTCGACACCAAGTGGAACGAGTGTGATTCCAGCAGAAGTAAAAACCGAACCAGACCTCATGGCCGAGATAATTGAATCCGATATTTTCACACCGCCAGATATGCGCAGAAGTATCCAACCGGCGATTCCAATTATCGAACGGGTTATCGAACCGGAGAAATTAACCATAACCGGTATCGTTTACGATGGAACACAATATCTAGTTTTAGTTGAAAATTTGAACTCCGGTGATGCCAATTATCTGAAAGTAAACGACCAACTCCTTGATTATTCAATTACCACGATTGATTTCGATAAAGTGGTTCTGGAAAAGAAAAATCAGACTAAAACTTATTATATCGGAGACCAAATTCCTATTCCCGGAACCGGTACTATACGCACTGAAGTCCCAGAAAAAGGAGATACATCAGATATAGAGAATCAAACTATTACACCTACTACTGAAACCGTATCTTCCGGTGCTGTAACTATGCCTTTACCGCCAGGCGATAGTCTAGAAGAACGGTTACGTAAACGGCGGCTACAACAAGAGGAGGAATTAAAATGAAACGAATATTACACAAAACGAATCCCTGCGCGCGGACATTGAATTTTAACCTACGCGTTGCCTTTCGTCGTGGGGTAAAAAATTGTATCTGCATTTCATTATTAACTTTATGTGCAGCCGGTATATTCGCGGCAGAGCCTGAGGTGAATACTCAATCTGCACCGCCAGTAGTCGTTGAATCTAAAATGAACCCGACATCCGAAAACACCCTGGCGCTAGAATCAACGTATAGCCAATTTTCTTCAGAAGCAGAGTCGCCTAAACTTGAGTCTTCGAACCTTGACACTTCGACCAGTAATAAAATGAGCGGAGTTCCAGACCGAGAATCTGAAATGGTGAAAAAGGTTTCGTTTCGGTTTACACGCGCAAGTCTGGAACAGGTTTTGCGCTATATCAGTAATATTACCGGATGCACTGTGGTTAAAGATGCCGAAGTTTCCGGCGATATAACAATTTTAAGCGAAAAGGATATTTCGGTTGAAGATGCATTATCTGCATTAAATTCAGCACTGGCAGTAAAAGGATACACTTCGATTCGGGTAAATAACGTTTTAAAAATTGTTCCTATCGATGCCGCGAAACAAGCGGAAGTAAAAGTTCGAGTTGGCTCAGACCCAAATACTATCGAACCGAGTGATGAGTTTATCACTCAGGTTATCCCGTTATCCTATGCTGATGCCGCAGAATTAAAACGCGATTTAGCAAATCTGATGCCGAAACGAGGCGATTTATCAGCAAATGCACGTAGCAATACGTTAATTGTCACCGACATCGCTTCGAATGTTCGGCGATTTGCCGAAATTATCAAACAACTTGATGCTCCCCAAACGAGTGTAACCCAGATTCGGGTTTTCCCATTGGTTAATGCGGATGCGCAGGCACTCGCTACCATACTCAATGATTTGTTTAAATCGGATACACTTACGACAACAACCGGTACTGGCGCACTAGGTGGTGGTCCCGGTCAATTTTTCCGACAGTTTATGGGCGGACCACCGGGCGCACCGGGAACGTCTGCTGGGCAAACAGGAACAGCTGGAGCCAGCCAACCAACCGCAGCAGAAGCGGCAATGGCGCGAGCGCGGGTAACCGTAAAAATAGCGGTTGATACCCGGACGAATTCTTTAGTAGTTTCAGCGCCTGCAGCGGATATGGCGGTAATTGAAGGTTTGATTGCTAAGCTCGACCAAGACGAAACTGAACCGGAAGGAACGCTTGTCATCCACTTGCAACATGGTGATGCCGCAACGTTAGCTACAATGTTAACTAATTTGTTACAAGCGAGTGGAACCCAGGCGCAAACATCCGGGACTGGTGGTACCAATTTGAGAAATATAACAACTACTCGCGTTACACAAACCGCAGCGGTGGCTAAAGGAGATACATTGCTCGGTCAGGTGCGAATTGCTGCGGATAAAGATACTAATTCGTTGATTTTTATTACTTCTCCACGAAATTTTGCTCGATTGCGCGAATTAGTTTCTTCACTCGATTTTGCTCGACCGCAAGTTTTGATTGAAGTATTGATAGCTGAAAAAACACTGAATGACCAGACGCAACTTGGTGCTGAATGGACGATATTTCCATCCGGCGAAATACTTGGTGAGTGGGTGAGTAGCGTGGCATCAACGTCGTTCAACCTTGGTTCAATTACCCAAGGATTAACCTATTCCATAACAAATAAAAATATTCAAGGGATTATTAAAGCGTTGAAAAAAGATAGTAAATTGAATATTTTATCTACACCACGAATTTTAACCAGTGATAATGCTGCGGCAACAATAAAAGTCGGGGAACAAGTACCGTTTTTAACCAGCCGACAGGTAACCGATACCGGCTCAATCTATTATAGCTATCAATACCGTGATGTCGGGATAACGCTGACCGTTACTCCGCATATTAATCCAGATGGATTTGTTACCATGACCATCCATCCGATTATATCCAAAATTGAAGAAACCACTTATTTCGATGCGCCTGTGATTGCAAATCGCGAAGCGAGTACTGAAGTTATGGTGAAAACCGGTGAAACGGTAATCATCGGCGGGTTAATGAAAGATGATTGGACTGAAACCGTGCATAAGATACCAATTCTAGGCAGCTTGCCGATACTCGGTCATTTATTTAAAAGCACTAATAACATAAAAGAGAAAACTGAACTCTTGGTGTTTCTAACCCCGCATGTGGTTCGCACCGCCGATGAACTGAATTCTCTATCAGCGAAGGATATTTCGAAACTGAATTCAGAAAAGATGAAAAACATTAAGTAAATGTAACGCTTGTTATCTCCCACATTTTTCCAGCCTAGCGATAAGGGCGAACGACGCATGAATAGTTCGCCCTTCATTTTTTCCATACCACTAAACATAAATTGTTAACTTCACTTAGTGATATAATATTTATTTGAAATCAACGAATGGGGTGTGAGATATGAAAAGACGGTTAACTTATATCATGGTATGTCTCCTATTAACGCAATTCAATTTGGTTTTCGCTGATTGGACTTCAGTTGCTCCAGGAATAGATTATCAGCAGTTTCTAACGTATGTGCCGCCCGGACCGACTAATGTCTATGTAACTCGGATGCATCGCGATTCAACCAACTGCGTGATTGATACTATACTTGCCCAAGGGAGATTAAATAAAACCGGATTAGCTTCCGGTCGCGAAGTGCTAAGTAGTATGGTTAACCGATATCAGGATACAATCAACTATTGGGGTAGTACAACTTCGTATGTGCAATATTGGGGACCACGCACGCAAATTGTTGCAGCAATTAACGGTGATTATTTCAATCCGACGACTGGGGTTCCTTCCGGCGGTCAGATTATCGGCGGATGGTTTGCGAAACGTTTTCCGGAATATGGCGGAAATAGCGGATTCTTCTGGAAATTAAACCGAACCTGTTATCTAGGCGGAAATGTTCGCAATGGCGATGCGCCAAGCGTGTTTGAACAATTAGTTTCATTTGGCGGGAACTCAGCAACAATAACAAAACTGAATACGACCCGAAGCACGAACGATTTGGTTTTATATACGCCACAATACGGTCCTTATACTTATACCGATAACAATGGAACAGAAGTTTTAGTCCAGATGGTTCAACCAAATTTATCGTTTCCGCAACGGACGTGGTTTGCGCTGGGAACGGTCAGCCAGATTCGACCAAATGCAGGGTCAACGCCGATTCCGTTCGATAGTGTAGTTTTTTCCGGTCACGGAACCGCAGCAAGTTATCTCAATAGTCAGTGTACGGTCGGTCAGGAAGTGCGAGTCTATATGCATATAAAAGATTGGGGGATTTCAACGTCAGAAAAATGGAACATCCCAGCTCCGTTACCATACGACCAAGATTGGGGTAAAGTATATGCAAGTATTGGCGGAGCGGTTTATATCGTGGTGAGCAGTAAACCATGGTTTGATAATTGGAGTGAAACTCAGTACACGATTCGCCGACCACGAACCGCGGTTGCATTCAATAGTAGTTATCTTTATTTTGTTGTTGTTGACGGTGATAGACCGGGAACGAATGAAGGGATGTTGTTTACCGAATTAGCGAAGTTCTGTGTTGATACGCTACAAGCGGAATTTGCAATTGCGCAAGATGGCGGCGGGTCATCCGAGCTCTGGGTAAACGGGCAGGTTAAAAATAATCCGTCTGATGGAACTGAACGAGCAGTAGCTAATGGGTATGTTATGGCAATCATCCTCCCAATGAGTAAAACTTCTACTTACTCAACCGGTGACAAGGTTATGGCGAAAACGAATGCTGAAGTTCGCCTTGGTCCTGGAACGAATTATGCCGTTATTGCAACTGCACCGAGTGGAATAACCGGCAGAATCGTTTCGCATTCGATTAACGGCATCTATGCAACCGGGAAAAACTGGTGGAAATGGAAATTTGCGGATACTGAGGGATGGACGGCAGAAGAGAATCTGGAATATGTTCCTGCGGGGAAAATAAACGATTGGAAGAAATATTAAATCAGCGAACCGAAAAACCAAGGAACGAAAGAAACAAAGAGCAGAAGAGATAGGATCCCGCCTATGGAAGGCAAATATACAGTTTTATATTGCGACAATCATCTTTTTAGGTATATTATAATTGCAAAAATAAAATACTTTCAAATTCAAATATAGAAGGAGTAATTGCTATGAGAAAAAACTTTATTATTTTAGGAACTATACTTGGGCTATTTTCGATATTAAGCAGTATGGTATTTGCAAATTGGATTCCGATAGCTCCAGGAATAGAGTATTCATCATTAACCATTGCAGGACCAAATCGGATTTTTATTACCCGGTTGAGTCGCGCTTCAACGAATTGTATCATTGATAGTGTAACTGCGTGCGGCCGGTTGAACAAAACCGGATTACCATATAACGGTCGTGAAAGTGTAAGCTTAATGGCAAACCGCTACGATGACACGATTAATTATTGGGGTGAAGGAACTGTAAATTATTGGGGGAATCGGTCACAAGTGGTTGCGGCGATTAATGGTGATTTTTATAATTATAGTGCAGGCACTGCATTCGGTGGGACAATCGAAGGTGGCTGGTTTGCAAAACGGTATATCGAATACGGTGGCAGCGGGTTCGTGTGGAAATTGAATCGAACTTGTTTTCTGGGTGGTGATGTTCGAAACGGTGATGTACCAAATGTTTTCCCGCAATTAGTTGCGTTTGCTCAGAGTACTGCGACCATAACTCGGTTGAACTGGACTCGAGGTACAAACGATTTGGTTCTCTATACACCGCTCTATGGACCGCATACGTATACTGATAATAGTGGTGTTGAGGTAGTGGTTAAAATGGATCGACCGAATTTACCGTTTCCGCAAGGAACATCGTATGCCAGAGGTAATGTTGTGCAAGTTCGGAAATTCCTGGGTTCCACTCCGATACCGTTTGATAGTGTAGTTTTTTCCGGACATGGAAATAAAACCACGCTGCTAAGCCAATGTACGGTTGGTCAGGAAGTGCGGGTCTATATGCATGTTAAAGATTATGGAACTCCGACTACTAGACAATATCCATTACCTGCTGATCAAGATTGGGGGAAAGCTTATGCAGGTATTGGTGGAGGCGTATATTGTGTGGTAAGCAGTCAGGTTCCGTCAGCGGATTGGGCTGGTAACATTGATGTCCATCCGAGAACTGCAGTTGCGTTTAATTCAACATATATTTATTTTGTTGTCGTTGATGGTAGAACGAGTAATAGTGTTGGGATGACCTATGATCAACTCGGTTATTTCTGTCGAGATTCGCTCGGAGCACAGTTTGCGGTTAATCAAGACGGAGGCGGTTCTTCAACCCTTTGGGTTAAAGGATTAGGGGTAGTAAATTATCCGTCAGATAGTTCGGAACGATATGTAGCTAATGGATTGGTTATGGTGAATGTATTACCGATGAGTAAAACTAGTACATTTTATTCAAGCGCAACGGTTATGACGATTGCTTCGACTGCTGCACATTTAGGTCCGGGAACTAATTACGGAATTGTAAGCTCATATCCGGGTGTGCAAGTTGGCACCGTCGTTTCGCATTCACTTAACGGCGTCTTTGCAAAAGGACAGAATTGGTGGAAATGTTTATTCGGTTCCACGGAAGGGTGGGTGTCAGAAAATCAACTTGCGTTTATTCCGTCGAATAATTCGAATAGATTTGCTTCTTATGATACGATAACTACACTTATGGCTACGCCGGTTCGGTTGGGTCCGGGAATAGGTTTTGGTATAGCAACAACTATTCCGGCGCTGCAGGTTGGAACAATAATTCCGCATATTCTTAATGGAATATATATGAATGGAGAACCTTGGTGGCAGGTAGATTTTGGTGGAGTCCAAGGTTGGGTTAATGAACTATCTATCCCTATTAAATTGGTTGACTTTGAAGCTGTCATTGAACCCGATAATAAACAAAATTGGCAATAATATAAAAAAACATTCATGTTAATTCTGCTACGCTGAATAAGAATCGAATTGAGCAAATTCCAGCGTCTGGACTTTGCACATTATTTTTTACTGTTATGAAAATAAGCGGTGATGTATTATCTGTTGCGGTACTTATCTCAAGTTGGTTTTTAACCTCTGCTGGATTTACTGCTTGGCAGAATGTTGGACCAGGCATAGATTATTCTTCCTATACTATTGCTGGACCGGTGCGTATTTTCGTTACGCGGATGTCTCGTTCATCAACCAATCTTTATATAGATACCTGTCTCGGTCAAGGGAAACTCCGGAGTTTCAATAACCGGGAAACGGTTAGTGGAATGGCAAACCGATATAACGATTCATTAAGCTATTGGGGAAGTACTACGTCAGATAATAAATACTGGGGCAATCGCGCGCAGGTTATTGCGGTTATCAACGGTGATTTTTTTGATATAAATAGTACGGGGGATGCTATCAACGGCGTGATTCATTCCGGCTGGTTCTGTAAATCTTTTTCCGGTCAGACATATCCGCAAGGGAACGGGTTCGTTTGGAAATCCGACCGAACCTGTGCACTAGCAGGATATGTTGCCGGTGAAGATACGACGAATCTGGTTATCATCACTTCGGTTGGTTCAGCGACGATTTCGCATGTTAACCGTCCTCGCGGAACAAATGAACTTATCCTTTATACCCCGCAATATGCGGAGAAAACTTATACGGATGATTCCGGAACCGAAGTGTTAGTCCAGATGACTGAACCGACATTCATTTATCCAACAACGAACGTCTATTATTCAATCGGCACTATCCTTCAGGTACGGAAAAATCAAGGGTCAACATTCATACCATTTGATGCAGTAGTTTTATCCGCTAGTGGAACTAAAACCACGTTCTTGAACCAATGCAATCCCGGCCAACAAGTTAAAATTCAGATTCATCTTAAAGTGAATGCATATACCGGCAAAATTCCTGCACAAGATTGGACTCGCGCATTTGCGTTTGTTGGCGGTCAATATTATACCGTTATCAGTAGTCAGGTACCGGTTGCGGATTGGTCTATGACCAATTCGTTTGTAACCACGCGGCATCCACGAACTTGTGTCGCATATAATTCAACGTATATTTATTTTATTGTTGCTGATGGCCGGACTACAAATAGTATCGGGATGTCGCTACCTGAACTTGGATATTTCTGTCGGGATACGCTCGGGGCAGAGTTTGCGGTTAATCTTGATGGCGGCGGGTCGTCAACGCTCTGGGTAAACGGACAGGTGAAAAACTATCCTTCCGGCGGGACAGAACGCGCAAATGCGAATGGGTTAATGATGATTAATGTTATTCCCATGAATAAATCGAGCTTGTTCTATTCTTATGCGACTGTAACGACCGTAACTAGTACCCAAGTTCGGCTTGGTCCGGGAACGAATTACGATGTTATCACTACGCTTGCTGGGAATAAACTCGGGGTTGTAACCAACCATTCCCTGAACGGTATCTATGCGAAAGGACAATATTGGTGGAGAGTAGATTTCGATAGTTGCGTAGGTTGGGTTGCGGAAGGAGCGTTTGCTCTCGTTCCTATCCAACTCATTGATTTCGAGGCTTATCCTGAAGTTTCAGCTGGGATACATGGTTTCGGGTCAGAAGGTGAACATAAACAGATATATCCGATGCCGATGTTAGAATAGCATTAGAATTAGTCGTGTATTTTATAGAAAGCAAAGGCTGAATATTATCCTGATAAATTCGAGCAGTAGCCTTTGCTTTTTTATTTATACTATCTTATCAATTACGAAGTTTGTTATGATATTTCAACTATGTACTTTTCTCTTTTAATTGATTCTTTGGAGGAATCATTAGATGCGTTTAGTTATAAGCAAAAGTATTATAGTAGTATTGCTCATTGGTTGTATAGGAGTATCATTGAGTAGTATGGCGAACTCTGCAATTAGATATGATATCAAAGAGAAAGTCGGGGATATGGATTTCCAATATATTCCCGGTCAAGGGGTGAAACTAACCGTATTTGGTGTACCAGTTTTTAATGGCAGTTCACTCTGGGTGATGACTCCCGGCTGGTTATCACGAATTTATGGTATGAATGACCAGCCGAAATTAATGGAAGAAGCAACAATTGAGCCGTATAAGAAAGGCAAAAAGATAACCCTGTATCATTATTTATCTGCAGAACATAATTGTCCTTTTTCTGGAACCGAAACGTTTATTCTCTTACCGGATAATACCTATACGACTACAATCGAATTCACTTTAGCGCAGGACACTCCGGCAATTATCGAATGGAACGTCGGTGGATTCAATCCATTTTTAATCATCGGGAAATCCTATTCTGCAATAACCGGAACCGCAAAACGTTCTCTCCTAGGAATAATTCCAGTCGAAGCGAGAAGCAGCGGTATTGCTGAGAGTATGGTCGCTCGCGGATTTAGTAGAATTATCCTGACCTCTCGTATTGGGCCTATAGAAATAACTTCCGACCCGCAGAGTGACCCTGTGTTTTTCGATTATCGGAAGAACCAATGGGCAGATGAAAATAAACCGTTATTTTGGCTAGGATTTCTTGAACGAGATATTCCGCCAAAAAAAAGGATTTCATATACAATTTCAATGAAATTTCCGCAACAGATGAAATTCGAATCTACTTCATCCGGTATGACTTCTATCCATCCATCAGTTAAAGTAGTTGATAATGCGCAAACCCCGAATTGGGAACAGAACTATATTATTCCGATTCCGAAACATCTAAAATATACCGGTCAGCTATTTCCGGTGTCAAATAGAACTAAAATATATCTTGGGAAAAAGCCAACGGGAACGATTGAAAATGCCATCGAATTCTTTTTACGAGATCTAAAAGAGTTATATCAGATCCAACCGATGGTTGTTTACGATGAAGTGCCGTCCGGTAAAGAAAATGAACCCGCAATTGTATTAGGTGAGAAACTGCGATATACGATACCTTATAGAAAGTGTGAAGAGAAAGGATTAACGTTACCGGATAATAATGAAGCGTATTGTCTGAGCGTAGATGCAGATAATGTTTTTATTACTGCGAATACTGATACCGGCATATTCTATGGGTTAACCAGTCTCCTCCAATTAGTAAAAGTTACCGACCAGGGTATCTATCTGAAAGGCGCTGAAATCATTGATTATCCAGCATTAGAATTTCGCGGTATCCATTGTCTATCTGGAAAAGATGCCGGCGATGAAATTGCGAAAGCGGTTCGCACACTCATGGCACGATATAAAATCAATACACTCATCTGGCAGGTAGAATATCTGTTATGGGATTCACATCCGGAAATAGCCAGCGCTCAATATGGTATGACTAAGTCTGATGCGCAGAAAGTTGTTGATACGGCAAAAAAGTATCATATCGAACTTATTCCGTTAATTCCTTCTCTGGGTCATACGGAATGGATATTTACGAACAGCCAGCATCTGGATTTGGCGGAAGACCCAGACAAACCTTATGCCTATTGCGTCACCAATCCAGAAACATATACCTTTATATTCAGTATATTTCAGGAAGCGCTCGAATTTTTCAAACCGCGCTATTTCCATATCGGACATGACGAAGTTACGACTGACGCACGGTTTCCTTATCGAAGTAAAAAGTTCGGAAAAACGGCAACGGATTTGATTATGGAAGATATCAATAAACTGCATACTTGGTTAACTGAACGGGGTATAAAAGTTATGCTTTGGGGCGATATGTTCTTACATCGAGATGAAGCGAGTTCAGCAGCGTTTGCGCCGTCGGTTGCAGAAGCGAAAAAACGGCGGGCACTGCTTCCGAAAGATGTCGTTATCTGCGATTGGCATTATGATGCAACGGATACTCCAGAAACCTTCAAATCCTTAAAACTTTGGAAAGAAGAAGGATTCGATGCGATTGGTTGCGGCTGGTATTTTGCGAATAATATCCGGAATTTGGCAAAAGCTTGCCGGATGTATAAAAATAAAGGGTATCTCCAAACCACCTGGGCAGGATTTAATTTTAAAATTGACGGCAATGAGCCGAGTTGGTTCCAATACTGGGCATATCTTTGGGCAGCGAATTATGCCTGGACGGGAGATAATCTTGAAGTGAGCAAACTACCGTTTAGCGCAAAACAGGTTTTTCTCGATGTATGGTCAGAACGAAAACCAATATTGGAAAAGAAATCAGGGTTTTTCATTGATTTACAGGAAGTATATAACCGTCGTTTGGATGATGATAACCGAAAAACTGGTTGGCTCGGATATGGTAGAGATTTAGACTTATCAGCGTTTCCGAAAGACCGGAACCTTTTTGGAGAAACCCAATTTCTGATACATCCGAATTCGCGCAACGAATCCGCTGTGGTTTTCTCTGGCAAATTCAATCCGACAGGAAGCTATCCGGAACAGCTCGAGGTTGCATTAGACCACCTTCGCGTTTCCGAACTCCATTTTCTGATGACCGCTGCATTTCGAACGAATGATAATACTGACGTTGGCGAAATAACCTTTTTCTATACCGATGGAACAAAAACCTCCCAGAAACTAATTTACGGCAGAAATATCTTCGCATTTAATGATGTTCGAACCGGACTCGGATGTCGTCTGGTTTGGCAAGGGAACGCGAATCTGGGACAGCCACTCGGGATGTGGGACGTTATCTGGGAGAACCCGAATCCGGATAAGAAACTTACGAAAATTGCTATTCGGTCATTTGGAACCGAAGCGAGTCCAGTTATTCTAGCTATTACAGGGGTAAATTAAAAATACCGTATGACTAAACCACAGCTTCCCGTTGATTCAGACAATTTTATTTCTCGAGCGACACCATATCCGGAATTGCTCCAGATGATGAAACGGCTTGATGGCGATATTATGCTTCTCGGTGCAGGCGGCAAAATCGGACCGTCATTAGCGATGCTGGCAGATATTGCGTGTCGTCAGGCGAAAGTTAAAAAACAAATTATCGCGGTAGATATCAATTTCGATGAAAAACAAGAGCATATATTGACCGCCGCAGGAATTAAACTAATTCGCTGCGATCTATTGAATTTGAAAGAGGTGCAGAAACTCCCGCAGGTGAAAAACATCATTTTTCTGGTTGGTCGGAAATTCGGCGAACTCGGTTCTGAACCGTTAACCTGGCTGATTAATGTTATCGTTCCGAATAATGTCGCCCAAACATTTAAAGAATCTAATATCGTTGCGTTTTCTACCGGCTGCGTTTATGCGTTAACCTCTCCGAAATCCGGCGGCAGCAAAGAAACAGATCCGCCAGCTCCTATCGGCGAGTATGCGCATTCCTGTTTAGCTCGTGAACGGATTTTTGAATATTATTCGAAGAAATATGGAACTAAAGTTCTTCTTTTCCGATTAAATTATGCAGTAGAAAAATGGTATGGTGTTCTGGTTGACATTGCAGAACAGGTCTATGCACGAAAACCGGTTGATTTAACCGTTAGCTGGACGAATGTTATCTGGCAAGAAGACGCTATCAACCGGGCGTTGTTATGTTTAGCGCATACCGCTAGTCCGCCTAAGATTCTAAATGTTACAGGAAAAGAGATTCTCTCAGTTAAATATATCGCGCAGCAGTTTGGAACATTATTTAATGTTCCGGTAACCTTTACTGGAACCGATTCGGGAAAAGCATATTTAAGCAATCCCAGTCAATCATATAGACTATTCGGAGCACCGAAAGTGTCCGTTTCGGAAATGATAACTATGATTGCGGATTGGATTCAGCATGGTGGTAAACTGCTTGGGAAACCGACCCATTTTCAGGTTACCGATGGACAGTTTCTGGATAAGAAATAACGCGTTTCAAATTTAGCATTTAGCATTTTTCATTTTGAAATTTGCAATACTAATTTTGCAATTTAACTTGACAGAAGTATATCTCCAATGTTATCACAATCTAAATTAGAATTACTAAAGCACGGTGTGGTTATCCCTGCTTCACCGCTTGCGCTCGATGCGAATCGGAAGTTGGACGAGAAACATCAGGTAGCGTTATACCGTTATTATGCTGCAGCAGGAGCGGGCGGAATAGCGGTTGGAGTACATACGACCCAATTCGAGATTCGGCAACCCGAATTCGGGTTATTTGAACCGCTATTAGAACTCGCTTCGAACACGATTGATACGTTGAGTAACAAACATCAGCGAGCAATTCTAAAAATCGCTGGTGTATGCGGAAAAACCGCACAAGCGGTTCAAGAAGCAGCATTAGCCGCGAACCTCGGATACGACATTGCCTTGTTAAGTTTAAGTGCATTGAAAGAAGCGACTGATTCAGAGTTGATTTACCATTGCAGAACCGTTAGCCAAATCATTCCGATTATGGGATTCTATCTGCAACCGGCGGTTGGTGGCAGAATCCTCTCATTTGATTTCTGGCGGAAGTTTGCTGAACTTGATAATGTAGTCGCAATTAAAGTTGCACCGTTTAACCGCTACCAAACGCTTGATGTCGTTCGGGCGGTAGCGATGGCTGGTCGAGAACATGATATTGCACTCTATACCGGCAACGATGATAATATTATTCCCGATTTATTAACTCCGTATAGCTTCACGACCAATTCCGGAATAAAAACTTTGCGGTTTAAAGGCGGATTACTCGGGCAATGGGCAGTATGGACTAAAACTGCGGTTGAGTTGTTAGCGGAAATCCATACAATTATAGATTTCAACCAGCCGATACCACCTACATTACTCCAGAAACATATCGCATTAACCGATGCGAATGCGGTTATCTTCGATGCGGCGAATAGTTTTGCCGGTTGTATACCTGGGATAAACGAAATTCTGCGCCGGCAAGGACTGATGCAGTATTCCCATTGTCTTGACCCTAGGTTATGTTTATCTCCCGGTCAGGCGGTAGAATTAGACCGTATCGCCAGCGAGTATCCTTGGTTAAACGATGACGAGTTTGTTCAATCCCATCTTGCTGAATGGCTCTCCTAAAAAAATCATTCACCGCAGAAGTCGTTGAGAGCAACGCTTTCTAAAGTTTTATATATTCCATCTTGACAAATTCATTGACATAGGTTTATGATACCTATACCTATAATACAGGAGGGGTATCCTATGCAAAAAATAGTTATTTTGAGTATTGGGATTGTATGTTTGCTATTAAGCAGCTCGGTTTTCGCCGTAACGGTGCTATGGTATGGACAATCGAGTTTTGTTATCACCGGAGAAAAGGGATTCCGAGTGGTTACTGACCCGTATAAACCCGGCGGGTTCGATGGCGCGATCGGATATAAACCGATAACCGTTTCTGCCGATGTGGTCACGGTTAGTCATGAACATGCTGACCATAATTATGTTGAGCAAATTGGCGGCAATCCGACCGTTCTTCGTTCTCCGGGAAAACAAAAAGTTAAAGAAGTCGAAATTATCGGTATCGAATCGTTCCACGATAAAATGTTCGGGGTTCAGCGGGGTAAGAATACGATTTTTAAATTCGCGATTGATAGCATTACCTTCTGCCATCTTGGTGATTTGGGCACAACCTTAAGCAAATCACAGATTGAACAGCTTGGGAAAATCAATATCCTCATGATTCCGGTCGGCGGAACCTATACGATCGATTGGCAGGATGCTTGGAAAGTTATCGACCAACTCAAACCGAATATCGTTATCCCGATGCATTATAAAACCGATGCGGTCAAATTCCCGTTAGCTACCGTTGCCGAGTTCTTATCTAAAGGCGGAACAGAAAAGGTTGACCAGACTACCGTCTCTAAACTTGAAATTTCTAAAGATAAACTGCCGAAACCTACGCAAATCATCGTTATGCAGTACCTGCAGTGAAAAGCAAATCCGAATATTAAATATCGAAATCCGAAACAAACACTATCCGAAACAGGGATGAACGAGCTCGAGCTCGTTCATCTTTACTCCGCTAAGAATGCGGAATCGATTCATAAATCGTTGCAAGCAAGTTTGGCGAGAAAGAGTTGAAACGTAGTCTTAGGTTCTACGAATAATACTCCAAATTTCTCTGCGGTCTCGGTGGCAGATGTTATAATTTTGCAGGGTTCTTTCGGTTGACTTCGCGGAGAACGAGTTTCGCTAGCGGATTAGTCGGATTCAGTTGTAATGCTTGTTCCGCATATTGTTTCGCTTTGCCGAAATTCCCTAGCGCGAGATAACCGATAGCCAGCCGATGATATACTACCGGTTCATTTGGATTCAGCTCCAATAACCGTAATCCGGTAGAAATGAGTTTATCATATTGTTTTGTTGCATGATACAATCCGGTTAATCCGCGATATAACGTAGTATTAGTTGAATCAATTCCTATCCCCCAGAGATAAACCTGTTCCGCTAACTCATATCGTCGCATCTGCCGATATTGTGCTGCTTTTTTTGCTATCGTTTCTTCCATATAGTTCGGGTTATATTTGAGAATCTTCTTCCACACGTCAAACTGGTCAAGTGGTCGCCCCATTTTTTCATACACTTGCGCTAGTCGGTCTAATGCATCGGTTGACGGCGGATAAATAAACACGGTTTTCTTATATTCGGTTATTGCCGCAGGGTAGCGTTCCAGCTGTTCGTACGCGAGCCCAAGTTCGTAATGTAAATCTCGATATTCTAAATCTTTCTGCGCCAGTTTGAGATGTTCAATCCCCAGATTCAAATTCCCGAACCGTAAATACGCTAGTCCGAGATAGTATTGCGCTCGACCGGAATTCGGTTGCAATAGCACTGATTTCATCCCGGCATCAATCGCTTGCTTGAGTAGCCTGATTCGTTCAGATTGGTCAGGGTCGTTTTCTAATCCACTTGCACGGGTTAGATAATATGCGCATTTCTGTTGATATTTATTGGCTAGGAGAACGATAGATAATGGAATGAGTGTAATCCCATAGATGATAAATGCAATGATGATAATAGCTAGGTTCCGAGTATTCAACCGTTGTAAAGGTTCGGTATCTATTACAGGACTCGGTTTGATTGCAATAATCCGTTTCGCATTCATCACCAACGCGACCATAAATAGGAATAATAATGCTAACGGCGCAATATGGAGCGGGAAATCTACCAGCGATTGAATGAGAACTCCGATACTTCCGGCATAGAGTCCGGCGAATAACGTTGCATACGAAACCTGATTTTCCGGATGTTTTACTTCCAATTCATTCATTCGTTTCATTGTTTTCCAGCCGATGCGGAGATAGATAAATAGCGCACTGAGTCCAATGAGAAGCCCGAATATTCCGAGTTCTGCCCAGAGCTGGAGATACTCCTGGTGCGCTTGGTTGGTTAATGCGCTGGTCGGTTCAAGTTTGGAATCAGGGTATCGTTCGAAGTATTTTCCATGATATAGGGGGATGAGATATTTAAATGCACCGAGGCCGACTCCACGAACCGGATGGTCGCGAATCATCTCCCAAGTCGTCGCCCACATCCGAATCCGAGTATCGCTAACGTAGGTACGCCAGGTTAACCAGGTTTCAGAAAATCGTTTAACTACCGAAACATTCCATGGGTTCAGCGGGCTTTTAACCGATAGCAAGCCGATAAATCCAAACAGGATAACTAACGCGACGATAATCGCTTTATGATATTTTTGCCAGAGGTTGTTCGCACCATATCGCTGAATCAGGAAATAACTGAATATAATCAGACCAGTGAATGTTCCCATCCAAACCCCACGGGATAACGTCGCTACGATAACAAATAAGAACCAGAGTAGCAGAACTATAATCCCGATGTTTTTCGATGGCTTGCGGTTTGCATGCAGGAGCCAGCCGAGTAAGATGAAACTAGTCATCATCAGATAGCTGGCAACTCCATTATTATGTCCCATCGTTGCCATCATCCGGTTCCGGTCTTCCGCTCGAGGAAGAAATCCCCAGAGATAAATCTGCTGGTTCTGGCAAGTAGCAAAAAAAGCGGTGATAATTCCTGCAGCGATGATTGGGATAAATAAGAGATACATTGTTTTTCGGTCTTGAATTTGGTCGATGACGAGAAAATAGAAGATGATAAACAGCGCCAGTTTACTAAACTCCTGCGAACTGGTATAAACCGTCGGAGAGTAGAATATCGAAATTCCAGCGAGAATTAACAATGCGATAAAAGGGAAATCTAACGATGACCGGGTGAAGGTTAGTTTCTTTTCAATGAGTTTCTTCGCAAGGACGGTGAATAAAAAAAATAGGATAAGCGCTTGGCAGAAGGTTTCTTTGAGTACCAAGTTATGGAACCCACCTTCCGGCCAGCGAATCATTATGATTGGCGCAAAAAAGAATAGAACGATTAATCCAATGAACCAGAGTTTATCTAACCATTTGATTAGTTGCATATATGTAATATCATTACCTAAAACAGTCGGGTTTGGCAACTTTAAACCTGATTGAAAAGAGCTCAGTACATTTGCATGAAGAAGGAAATTTTTAAAGACAAAAAGTTAACCATTGACTTATCCAGCAAACTCCGGAATCTGGAGTTTGTTTTTGTTCACAAAATCAATTTGATATGATAGCTATCTACTGGATAATCGAAATAGAATCAATAGTCGAGCAAATATGTTCCTGTCTACAAAAGTTGGAATTTCAGACTTTACTTTTTGAATTTTGTCTACTCGGTGTAAACTTATTGGATAGATTCATATTTCTGTCCAAAACCAATTGATTGTACTTGCAAATTTGATGTTTTCGGAGTAGGATAATCGTATCAAAATAAATTCTAAACCTAAAATTCAAATCGTAAAACTTAACGTTAAAGTATTCATAAGGTGGTGAAACAAAAATGTTAGCGGCGTTGTATTTCTTCTGTTTATTAGTCGGATTGATTTACGCGATTATTGCTACTATCCTTGGCGGGCATCATTTTGATTTCGGCGGTGGGCATGAAGTGGATATCGGCGGACATGATGTCGGGACAGAAGTTTCCGGCGGTGAACTCCAGTTTTCGCCGTTATCTCCGGTGGTGATAGCAACGTTTATAACCTCATTCGGTGCAATGGGATTAATTGCATTATTTGCATTAAAAGTTTCTGCGCTGGTAAGTGTTTTGGTTTCAGTTGTAGTTGCGTTAGCGATTGCTGCGATAGTATTTATGCTATTTGCGAAATTGTTCAGTGTAACCCAAAGTTCGAGTGAAGCGCAGATTAGTGAGTTGATCGGAACAATTGGCGAAGTGATTACTCCGATTAGCGCAACTGGTTTAGGTGAAGTAGCGTATATCCAGCGCGGGAGCCGATATTCATCACCGGCGAAATCCGCTGATGGTAATCCGATTGACCGCAACGTGAGTGTTAAAATCGTAAAAGTAGTTGGAAATACGGTGTACGTAGAACCAGCGGCGGAAGAAAAAACCATAGCAGAATAATTGTTAATAATGCCAGATGCCATATTGTCGAATGTCATAAATCATTGAAGAACGAAGAAACGAAAACCATAAAACCTGTTAGAACATTAATTTTTTAGTTATTTATTTTTTTTCCATTTTTTCGTTACTGGTTAATGTGACATTGGAATTTAGGCATTAAGACATTCTTGAGAACAAGGGAGGTTTAATATTTTATGTTCGATGCAGTTGGTGGTTCGTTTGTAATACTTGGCGCAGTAGCGATTGTTATCGTTATCTTTCTAGGTGCGGTAATCTATGCGCGGCGGTATGTTAAAGTCGGACCGAATACTGTGTTGGTTATCTCCGGTCGAAAACGGACAATTCGTGATCCGGATGGAACGAAACGAACGGTCGGATTTCGCGTGGTTAAAGGCGGTGGTGCGTTCGTCTGGCCGATTATCGAACGGTCGGATTTGCTCTCATTAGAATTGATAACCCTCGATGTAACTACTCCGGAAGTATATACTAAATACGGTGTGCCGATTATTGTTGATGGCGTCGCTCAGATTAAGGTTAAAGGCGATGATGTTTCGATAGCGACCGCTGCTGAACAGTTTTTGAGTAAAACCCAGCCGGAAATAACCCGAATCGCTATCCAGACGGTTGAAGGCCATTTGCGCGCTATCCTCGGTACGTTAACCGTTGAAGAAGCGTATAGTAACCGGGATGCGTTTGCGCAGAAAGTGCAAGAAGTTGCCTCGAGTGATTTAGCGAATATGGGATTAACGATAGTGAGTTTCACCATTCGCGATATTCGGGACAAAACGGGGTACCTGGAAGCGCTTGGAAAACCACGGATTGCCCAGGTTAAACGGGATGCGATTATCGGGGAAGCGGAAGCGCAACGTGATGCAACGATTCGTTCAGCGGAAGCGAACCGGGACGGGCAGACCGCAAAATTCGCTGCAGATACGAAAATTGCTGAAGCGCAACGGGATTATCAGATGCGAGTAGCGGAATATACCGCTGCGGTAAATCAGAAGAAAGCGGAAGCGGATTTAGCGTATGATTTGCAGAAGTTTAAAACCAGTCAAGCGGTTAAACGGGAAGAAGTGCAGGTGCAAGTAGTTGAAAAAGAGATGTCGATTAATGTTCAGGAAAAAGAAATCGAACGGAAGAAAAAAGAGTTAACCGCTATGGTAGAGAAGCCGGCGGATGCGGAACGGTATAAAGTCGAAACGTTAGCGAATGCGGAAAAGTATCGGTTGCAGACGACTGCGGTCGGTCAGGCGGATTATACGAAAGCGACGGGATTCGCACAAGCGGATGTGGTTAAAGCGACTGGACTAGCGGAAGCGGAAGCGAATAAAGCGCGCGGACTAGCGCAAGCGGATGTTATTAAAGCGCAAGGGTTTAGTGAAGCGGAAGCGAATAAGAAGAAAGCGGAAGCATGGCAGGCGTATAATGAAGCGGCAATCGCGCAAATTCTGATTGAGAAACTGCCGGAAATAGCTAAAGCGATAGCGGAACCGTTAACTAAAACTGAAAAAATCGTTATCGTTAATACCGGCGGAGATAGCGCTGGTGCAGCGAAAGTAACGAAAGATATTGCGAATGTAATTGCGCAATTGCCGCCGGTAGTTGAAGCGTTGAGCGGGGTTAACCTCGAGGAATTGGTTAAAAAGATTCCGGGATTACAGCAAACTCCAGAGAAGAAGAACTAAGATTTAGCTACAGAGACACTAAAAAATAGAAACGGTTCATTTCAAATTGCAAATTTAGCATTGCAACTGTTAAATTTAAAATGCTAAATGCTCAATTTAAAATGAAAATTGTCCCCGTGGCTGTTTATTCATGAAACTTTCTATTGTTATTCCGATTTATAATGAAGAAGCGCTCTTGCCAACCGTGTTAGAACGCGTTCGGAAACTACCGCTGGATAAAGAATTGATTTTAGTTGATGATTGTTCGAGCGACAGAACCTGGCAGATTCTCCAAGAGCAAAAAGCGAAGTTTCCAGCTGATACTGTTATTCTCCGCCATGAAAAAAATCAGGGGAAAGGAGCGAGTATTCGCACCGGATTAGCGCATGTTACCGGCGATATTGTCATCATTCAAGATGCGGATTTAGAGTATAATCCGGAAGATATTCCGGCGGTAATCCAGCCGATTGTCGAAGGAAAAGTTAAAGTTGCCTATGGCTCTCGGTTTCTTGGCAGTATCAAAAAGATGCGGTTACCGAACCGGATTGCGAATTATCTTCTCGCATGGTTAGTGAGCCTCCTTTATGGTCAACGAATTACGGATGAAGCGACCGCATATAAGGCGTTCACCACAGATGTGATTAAACAGATTCCATTGACCTGCACGCGATTCGAGTTTTGCCCGGAAGTAACGGCAAAAGTGTTAAAACGAGGATATAAGATTATCGAAACACCGGTTAGTTTTGAAGCGCGAACGTTTGAAGAAGGGAAAAAAATCGGCTGGCGAGATTTTATCGTTGCAGTATATATCCTTCTGAAATACCGAATTAAAGATTGACCGCCAAGACACTAAGGTACTAAGTATAAAAAAATTAGGTGTTTATTGCTCTTGGTGACTTGGTGGTAGTTAATATTATTTTTTTATTCTCAGTACTCCCGATACATCACCAATCGCAATCACATCTTCTACGATGCCATAGACTGGTTTGAACGGTCCGTATCCGTTTCCTTGTTCTTTCGAGAGCCAGATTTTGATTTTTCCGGATTTCGTGTTGAAGGTTTCCTTTGCTAACACGACATTGAGATAATAGTCTCGTTCTTCCTGGATAACTAACCGTTTCCGTTCTTTGTTAGTGGTTTCTTTAGAAGCGATATGGATAATAATTTCTGCAGGTTTATTTCGAATAGGGATAGAATCAATGGTAATCGTTTTTCCAAAATCTATTGTTCCATACACGCCATATCGGAGATTATAAAATGCAACTAATGGGTCATCGAGTAGTCTCCCTGGTTCGATATCCTGTTCACCTTCTTTAATTAATTTTCCGTATTCCCAAGATTTCCAGCTTAATTTATGCGTGGAATAATCGGCAAAGGTTATATTCCGTCGGGTTTTCCCGAGATAAGATACCTCTTTTTCAAACCGATATGACCGTAACCGTTTCCCGCCATCAACTTCTTCTACATACGACCGATATAAATCTTTCCGCATCAGGGTTAACAGACGTACCAGATGTCGGGTTCGCGCTTCCAACGTAATAATATAGCCCGGACCATTCTGGTTCTTTTCAAAAGTAAACCTTCCGTAGGCAGCATTCGGTATCGGGAAAAAACTGATATCATACAATAATTCCTCTCCATCAAACGTCTGTCCAATCGTCTTTGTCGCGGGAGAAGAAACTTCATTTACCGGATATCCATCTGGTAGTAAAAGCAACAAGAAAAATATAAAAATAAATATTTTTTTCATGATATATAACGCTAACCGCAAAGCTCGCAAGGTTTAGCTTGGTTCGTAAAAGGAATCAGATTATTACAACTATTCTACATAATAAATACTTTGCGTTGTTGCGGTTAAAAAGTTTATTTCTTAATTCGTTGCCCAGACACCGTAATTTTGCCGGTGAATAGATTATACCAAGCGGACGTGCGGTATAACGACCAATCAATTGCCGGCTGGATACATTCAAGTTTTTTAAGTCCACCGAGTAATCGGGCACGGTCGTAAATTCGCGACCAGGCGCATTTCCGTTCCGGATACACTTCGCATTTATTTTCCATTGATCCGCCGCAAGGACCGTTTCGCAACTGTTTTGGGCATCGCATCGCACAAGCGTATGCAGTCGTCCGAACAATACACTGCCCGCACATCGAACATTTAAACAGTGGTTCTTTAACGCAGCGTTCCACGAGATAAAAAGTCGTACTTACCGTTCGTTCAATTCTCCCTCGTTTCGCTCGCATACAGATTTGCTCCTCTCAAGATAAAAATTCCTAAATAGTATAGCATATCTTCAGTTTCGCTTCCCTGTTCTCTATGGTATAATTAAAATAATAATTCTGTAATCTGATTGAATAATCGGTGTAATTGTAATTGTGTGCTTGATATATGAAATCGTTTGAAGAGTTAACTTTCGAAATGCTTGACCATAAAGAAGCGCTCGATGCCGCAATTCGGGAGTATGAAACTGCAGTGAGAAACATGCGGAAGAAAAGCCAAATCCGACTCTTGTATATTTTTCTACTGCTCGCACTTGCCGCACTGTTATTCCTTATCTCCGTTTGGAATATACCGCAGTTCTGGTATCAGCCGAAAATATTGATGCAGCCGTTGATTTGGGTAGCGTTAATTATGTTAATCATCGCATTCATTATGGCAAGCGGTCTATTCCAGCAGCAGACTCGGTTTAGAATGGAAGAAAAACGGTTGCGACAGAAACGCGAACTATTGACGGAACAATATGCAGAAATAGTCAATCAGCTAGAAAAACTTCGAACCGCAGCGCAACGTGGAACTAAAACACCCCCGCCAACCGTCCACTGATTTCCCTATTGGAATAGCGATTTCCCGATTTCCTATCTGAAGCGGATTTGTTGTACTATGCGCGATTATTTTTCTATTCCTTATTGGAATCGAGAAAGATACTGCTTGCTCAACCGCTGGATTGCACGTAGTCCGGTTAGTTCGTTATCCCCGATATTAAAAATAAAGTAACCGGAATGCATCGAGCATATTCTTTCCCCGATAACTTAATGTTCGTGCATCGTGCCGGACGACACCAGGTATTAACATCTGTTGTTCTGCATGTTGCGTTAATATAAATTCAATTTTCAATTCAACCGGTGGTTTTACTTTAAACGGTTTAAATTGGTGATTTCGTGCAACTGCTCGTTTCGCAGCTTCTCGAATCCGATTCCGTGCAAGTTCAACCGGGAGAAGTTTTGCAGATTGCCGGGCGACCGGTTCTTTGACAGCGACCGTCTCGATATGTCCGAGGAGTTGTTGCGCTTCTTTAACCGCAATTGTATCTCCGGTAACCAACCCAACCGGTACGCCAAATTCACCAGCTATGGCTGCAGATAGAAAAATTTCCCCAATCTCTTTTCCATTGACCCAAATCCGGCTGATAGTTCTGCTTGACATTGAATGGTTTAATAGCCCTTCACTTCCTGACATCGCATGGTATCCGATTAAGAACATTAAATCGACCGATTTATCTAATCCATCTAATCCAAACTGACGCAGTTCACCGCTGAACAATTCCACTGCCGGATGAAGGTCTTGGATAAACATATTATATCCGCGACCGTGCCCGTCGTTGACGATAACCTGTGCATTTTGAGCTACAGATAACGCGCCTTCCACAGCGGCATTAACATCTTCAGCCATATATTTTCGCGCAAGTTCGTATTCCCTTCCTGTAGAAGAGAATGTCTGATCTTCCGAACAAAGCCCGCTGATACCTTCTAGATCTGTTGCAATAAAAATTTTCATTTTCAATATTGACTCCACCAATTTTTTAAGATTAAACAGATATCATTATAATACTATATGAAGCATTATTTTCGCTAACTTTTTGAAGAATAAATTCCGGTTAATCCGCTCAAACTCCTGTTAAGATTCTTTTTGGAGATGGGCTACGGTCTCAACATGGAACGTCTGCGGAAACATATCAAACGGTTGAACTGAAAGAACCTGATATCCGAACGGGATTATCAAACTCAAATCTCGCGCTAACGTTGCTGGATGGCAAGAGACCAGAATAATATCGTTCGGTAGCAGTTCGCCGAGTCGTTTGATTACTTTCGGATGAATCCCCGACCGTGGCGGGTCGAGGATAACCAATTCAATCCGGTCTGTCAAGTCAAGCAACCGCTGGATAGTTTCTTGGCTTAAAAACTCTGGCATTAGAAAATGCCCTTCTTTCTTCCAGACTCGAAACACTTTTTCTGCAGGTCCAGCGATAAACTCGATGTTTGATATCTTTTGCGATTGAACAGCGAGATGCGCAAATCGAATTGCTGAAGTATCAGAATCTATCCCAATAACATAGTTAAATCGCTTAGCCAATCCTAGTGCTAATAACCCGATTCCGCAATAGGTGTCTATTGCTACCTGATTTCCTGAAATCGGCAGGTGCAAAATATATTCGTATAATTTCTCGGCAACTACGGCATTTACCTGCAGAAATGTTGAGACTCCAGCGAACCCAAATAGCTTGATCGACTCTGCTTCAGCGGAGAATGGTATTTCTTTTAAGTCTAGGGTTAGGGTTATCGGGAATTGTTTTTCCCCAAACAGAATTTCAGTTTTCTCTTCAGTCCAGAGATAATCGTTACGGTCTGGACTCAAATGGATAAACACGGTGCTGATATCAGGAAGTTGTTTAACAAGATGGGCAAACTGATTCAGGTTATCCAGCTTCTTTTCGCGGAGAACAAGCCCAACAGCGAGAATTCCATTAAACGACCGCAGGATTAAATACCGCAGGTTACCCTGTTCGGTTTGCAGCATATAAACATCTTCGGGAGAAAAAGCTTGATTAATCGCTTCAACTATCGGTTCGAGAATCTGCTGGAGCGGTTCTTCTAATAATAAACAATTTTTGATCGGAACGATTTGTTGATACGCATCCCGCGGATGCAAACCGACTGCAATTCTGCCGTTATCAACCGTCAGCGGAAACGTCATTTTATTCCGATAGGCAAACTCTTTTCCTGCAATCACTGCGGTTGGCAGAATATCTAGTTTCGCAAGATGCGATAAAGCATCGGATACCGTCTGCTGTTTATACGCTAACTGCTCAGAATAATTGAGATGCTGAATTTGGCACCCTCCACAAGCTGGATAATGGGGACAAGGAGGATTAACTCGTGCTGGAGACGGTTGCAGGAGTTCAACGATACTCGCTCGAGCCATTTTCCGATATCGGGAAACGATTTGAATTTTGCATTTCTCTCCAGGAAGTGCTCCGAGAACGAAGATAACCTTGTTTTCATATCGGGCAACCCCTTCTCCATGAGAAGATAATCCCGATATTTCGACTTCAAATGGTTCTAGTGGTAGATTTAATGGCATAGAATAATATCGTGGGAATAGGTTTTTAATCGCTGTAATCAGGTTTTCCTATGAAATTATATCAGAAAATAGGGTAAAGAAGTTTAAGAAGGAAGCGCTCCATCAGAATTGGAGGTATTCTTTTGTAATTAAATTTTGGTATTTTTCTGAAATAGCTGATAAGGACTGCGAAACCTTTTTTCTTACCAAAGATATTCCCAGGCATAATCCCATAAATCCCAGAAGACAAAAAAATATACCAAGCCGAAATTGGAGCGCAAAAACACAGTTTTCGCATTTTTAGTATTTAGAGTGCAACTGGATTGAGAGTGGAGAGAGAGATATAGGATATCCGATATCCCTATATCTCCCTCCGGTTACAATCAAAATTAAAGCACCAGTCGGTGCCATTTTGGCATGGGTGGATAAAGTGAATTTGAAATCAAAATGAATGGAATTTATAAGCTGATTATCCAGCTAGTTTTAGCAATCGGTCTATCCGGTCGGAACCAATCGCATCTACTCCAATATCGAGCATCTTCTTGATATCGTTTTCTTCATTGATAGTATATACCATAACCCCAAGCCCACGCTGATGCGCAGTATGTAATAATTTCGGAGTTAACGCGTTCCCATTGATTCCGATACAGTTCGCAAATGCGGTTAAGGTTCGGTTGATAATGGTATGTGGAACTATAACTTCTTTCTCCAGCGGATTAACCCAGAATAAATGGAGAATAGATAAGTTCGGGTTCAGTTGTTTCGCGAGTTTTATATATTCGGAATGGAATGAAAAGATAACCACTTGGTCGACCATATCGAATTGTTCAATCAGTGGCACTGCTTTTTCCGCAGTACCTTCTGCTTTCAACTCAACCATAACCATCGTTCTATCTTTGGCTAATTCTAGTGCTTCAGCGAGTGTTGGGATTCGTTCCCCTTGATATTTTGTATCGAACCAGGAGCCGGCATCCAGTTTCTTTATTTCTGATAAAGTAAGTTCTTTAACCCTCCCTTTACCATTAGTCGTTCGGTCAACTGTATCGTCATGGATAACAATCAGTTGGCCATCTTTGCTTAAATGCACATCGAGTTCGAATGCATCCGGATTTAATTCAATCGCTTTTTGGAACGAAATCAAGGTATTCTCCGGCGCAATCCCGGAAAACCCACGATGCGCGATACAAATCGGTCTATGCATAGGAAATGATTACCCAGATTTTTCTATTGGAGCGGAAACATCGATGAAATCTACGATTCCTACTATCGCAATATCTACCGGCATATCCCGGTCAGGATGGGCAACCGCAGCATCGCCGCCAGTAACATAGTATACCGTTTCGTCCATTCCAACCGATGCGGTATGGTCGGTAGCAATAATCGGTTTTCCAACCGGATTACGATTTTCATCTAGCGGTTGGACAATGCAGATTTTCGTTCCCGCTAAACTCGGGTCTTTCTGTGTTGCAACGATAACGCCAATAATCTTCCCAATGTCCATAATTACACCAAATTCTGAATCCGAATCTCGAAATCTGAAATAGAATCGGAATCTTTTACCGCACAGAACGCAGAAGGCACAGAGAACTATTTAACGGAATAAACTCTTTTCTCTACGGTCTTTGCGGTCTCTGCGGTTAAAGTCTTATGATTTCTATTTCTCGAACTTTTTATAAACCACTTTTCCGTTTAATTCGACAGTATCAACAATACCCATAATCACCGCATCAATCGGTTTATCTTTACTAACTGCCGTGAGCCGTGCAGAGCTACCGGTAGCAATAAGTACTATTTCATTATCACCAGCCCCAACTGAATCCAGCGCAACCTGAAACGAATTCATCGGTTTCATTTCAACGTCATATTGCTGAACAATGAGCAGTTTCCCTCCGGTAAGTTTCGGGTCTTTCTGCGTTGATACCACGGTGCCAATAACTTTCCCTAAAATCATTGTTTACCTCAAACAACATATTATGTCCACCGCAGAGCACATAGAGGTCACTGAGATTAATTCTTCATATTTACCATCAAAAAATTCTTTTCTCTGTGGTTTCTGCGGTTATATTTTGCTGGTAATAATTGTAATCAAATCAGCGAAGTTCTGCAAACGAATTCTGATATTTTCCACAGGCATACCGTATTTTACTCTATAATAGTATATAATAAATAGTTAAACCAAATCTCATTAGATTACGTCTTGTTAATAAATAGGGAGTTTCAAACCAATGAAGAGACGCATAGTTAACCAAATTAGTTCTTTGTTATTTTTATTGAGCTTAATCACCCCAGTTTTCACTTTTGCGCTAAGTGATTCTACGACAACATTAGCACTCGGTTCGTATCAGAATTTATCGCTTGACCAATGTATCCAAATAGCGTTATATAACAACCTAGATATGCGCTCAGCTCGGGAACAGCTGAAAATCAGCGAATCGAACTATCGGATTACGAAAAGTAAAACGGATGTAAAAGGAACGGTTAGTGGAAAAGAAAGTTTTTCCGGCGACGGAGATACCGTATGGGCAGATAATGCGGGAATTTCGTTATCGAAATATTTCATTACCGGCGGTACCGCTAGTTTAACCGGAGATATTGACCATTCCCAAAACGGTGATGCCGAATATAGTTCGAGCGCAACGTTATCGTTCTCGCAACCATTATTGAAAGGTTACGGTGGAACGAATGCTTATTATACTGCGCTCGGTCGGAAAATCTATGATGAACAAATTGCTATCTCCCGAACATTACAGAGTAATAAACGATCGCTCATCTATAGTGTAACCGCTGCGTTTTATGGTCTAATCGGGGCACAGCGGTCAATCAAAATCGCCGAAGATGCAGTTGATGAATCGCAACGGCTGCTCAAAGCTGCGCAGACGAAAAAAGAAGAAGGATTGGTAGCGAAAATAGATGTTATTCGGGCAGAAGTTCAGCTAGCGCAAACTCAAGCGCGGTTAGTAAGTGCGAAACGGAATTATGAAAGTGCGTTAGATAATTTTGTCAATCTGCTCGGGTTAGAGTTGGGTACGCCATTAACCATAGATACTACGATAAACTATGTTGTGCGAACAGTGAATCTCGATAGTTCACTGGCGCTAGCGTATCGGAATCGGACGGATTACCGCGCAGCTGAACTCACCCTAGCGCTTGATGCAATAAAATTGAAAATTGCGAAACGGGAGTTATTGCCGGAAATAAATTTTGATGCTAGTTATAGCCGGTCAGATAGTGGAACAGATTTTGGTGATGCGTTTAGTTTATCGAATTCAAGCTGGGCAGCGTCATTATCTTGGTCAGTTCCGTTATGGCAGAACCGATTCTCATTAAAAGAAAGCTATCTACAAGCGGTAGCACAGCAGAAACTTGATGAAATTGCGTTTGAAGAAACGCGGAGAAGTATCGCGCTCGAAGTTAGACAGGCGATACTCGGTGTTCTTGAAGCGCAGGAGAATTTATCGATTCTTGAGAAAAGCGTTGCGGCTGCGGAAGAAAGTTTACGTTTAGCAAAATTAAGTTATGAAGAAGCGTTAGTTTCATATCTGGATGTGGTCAGTGCACAGAATAATTATACCGAGGTGCAGAATAGTTATACGAATGCTTTAATTAGTTATTTGAGAGCAATTGCGAACCTCGACCGGGTCACAGCATCCGACCCGCATTTATGAAAATAGAACCAAATTCGAATATCGAACATTGAACATTGAAACAATAGCAGCACAACGCGGTTATTAGATTCAAGCAAGATTACAAACATGAAACCAATGAATCAAATTCTGCGTTTTTCTTAAACTATGAAGAAGAAAATCATTTTAATTAGCTGTCTGGTAGGGATAGTTGCTCTCATTGTGGTGGTATATTTTTATCTAAACAAACATGGTAAAAGACCAACGAATATTGCTACAACGGTAGCGAAAAAAGGTGAATTTTTAATTGTCGTTAGTGAAGTCGGTAAACTTGATGCTGCTAAATCGGTTAATATCACTGCAAACACGCAGGGGAAAATTGTAAAAATGGTTCCTGAAGGAACAGCGGTTAAAAAAGGTGATCCAGTTGTCTGGTTAGATACAACCGAAATCGAAAAGCAGATTAAAGATTTAGAAGCAAACCTGAAATCAGAAGAAGCGAATTATCAGAAAACAGAAGAGAATGAACGGTTAAATTTATATCAAAATGATATGAGCGTGAAATCAGCAAAATCGCAACTAGCAAACGCCCAAGCGGAATTAGAAAGTGCACGAACCAAACTTGCGCGCACCCAACGGTTATTTGATGCGCAACTTACTCCAGAAACCGCTTTAGAAGAAGCGAAACTTGCGGTGCTTGGCGCAGAATTGGCGGTACAGAATGCGGAAATAGCACTGGCGAAAGCGGAAGAAACCCGCAAATCCGGTGAAATATCTTCAAAAATCAATTTGCAACAAGCGAAAGCGAGTGTTGCTGAAGCGCAACGGCGGTTGCAACAGTATCAAGACCAACTGAAAGATGCAACATTGACTGCGCCGAGCGATGGGATTGTGGTGTATAGCACGAACTGGCGCGGCGGTACTTTCGGGAAAGTTCAAGAAGGTGACCAGGTCTGGCCAAGAATGAATATCATGACAATTCCAGATTTATCGAAAATGGTTGCGATTGTGCAGGTTGATGAAGTTGATATCTCCCGAATTAAAAATGGGCAAGAAGCAATCATCCATGTTGATGCGCTACCGGATTTGGTTTTGAAAGGGACGGTTTCGCGAATTGCAACCTTAGCGGTAGATAAAGGAGCTGGTGATGCCCCGTTTTGGATGCAGAGAGAAGCGAGTGGCGTGAAAGTGTTTGAAGTAGTTGTTGATGTTGAACCATCGGGTGCTTCGAATGATTTACGACCTGGGATGACCGTGAAAGTAGATATTATCATTGACCGGTTCACAAATGTGGTTACGGTTCCATTAGAAACCGTGTTCGAGTATAAAGATAAAAAGGTAGTCTATGTAATGAGTAGCAAGGTGCCGGTTCGTCGGGAAGTAATCCTTGGGAAAAATGATGGGAATTATGTGATTATCGAAAAAGGATTAAACGGCGGAGAAACGATCTGTTTACGTGATCCAACGAAAGAGTTGAAAGAACCGGGGTTGCCGAAGAAGCTAGAATCACAACCGAGTCCATCACAAATGGGTAGCGCTCCAACAGGAATGCCAACGGGGTCACCGGTTGGTCCTCCACCAGGTATACCTGGTGGAAGACGCGGTGGTGGCGGTAGAGAAAGATAACAATAGAAATAATAGCGGATAGACTGGAGATAATTATTAGTAGATTAGAAAAATTCAAAATAATCTCCGATTACCCAGTGATACGTATCGAGCTCAAGAATTTAATGTTTGCAATAGGTTTCACGCTGTCAATCTTTGAACTACATTAATGAAACTACGCCATTTATTTATTTCATTTATTCTTATCATCATCATTTCATTCGCGGTATATCGGTTTATTCCACGGAAACAAATTCAAAAAACAGACGCTGCCACGGTTATCGCAAAGCAAGGTGAGTTCGTGGTTGCGATAAATGAAACCGGAGTGATTCAAGCGTTGCGTTCGGTAACCGTAACTGCGCCGCAGATACCACGGTCGTGGGGTGCATTGAAAATCACGAAAATGGTTCCGGAAGGTAGTTTTGTCAAAGCTGGTGAACCGATAGTATGGTTTGATGTAACGGATTTAGACCGCCAAGTGAAAGAACAGGAGTTTCGGTATCAACAGCAACAGGCGAATTTGCAAAAGACTCTCGAATCACAACGGTTAGCGCGGGCGAAACGGTCGTTGAATTTGCAAGAAGCGAAAGCAAACTTAGATTATGCAAAAGTCCAACTCGAAGAAGCGAGAAAGAAATATGAAAAAATGCAGCGATTAGCGAAACTAGAATTAGTTCCACTTCGGCAGGTAGAAGATACTGAATCTGCGTATCGTCGTGCGCAGCTGCGGGCAGAAACCGCAGAAGCGAATTATCTGAAAGCATTAGAGTCGGAGAGTACGGATGAAATCGTTAAGGAAATTGATATTCAGTTGACTGAAGATAGAGCGCGCCGGTATGAAAAAGACTATAAAGAATTAATGGAATCATTAAGTAAAACTACGGTATTTGCGCCAGCTGACGGATTAGTGGTTTATTTGAAGACTTGGCGTAGCGGGCGAATGCAGCCGATTAAAGAAGGTGACCAGGTCTGGCCGGGAAACGATATTTTGATGATTCCGGATTTGCGCGAAGTAGTCGTGATGACACAGGTTGATGAAACTGACCGGCAGAAAGTTTATATTGGTCAACCGGTGCGCGTTCGACTTGATGCGATACCCGATTTGATTCTCTACGGTACCGTGACTCAGATTGGAAATTTAGCTATTGACCGAACCCGATCGCAAGGAGCAGGTTATGTTTCAGAAGAAGAATCGAGCGGATTTAAGGTGTTTGAAATAACTGTTAAACTTGATAAATCCGATACTCGGCTTCGTCCGGGAATGACGGGTAAAGTGGAGATTATTTTAGATACGGTTCCACAAGCGGTATATGTACCGATAGATGCGGTAGTAACTGAACAAGGGAAACAAATTGTCTATGTCAAGAAAAAGGATGGGAAACGGGAACGGCGTGAAGTAACGTTGGGTAAGGAAAATGATAAATTTGTTATGGTTACCCGAGGGCTGCAAGGTGGCGAAGAGATATTGTTACCGCAGGAAGAAGCAGAATAGGATAGATAGGCAATAGTTGAGCAATTTGGTACTAGCGATTTGAAAGAGTCGATAAAAAAACATGCAATGTAAAATATTCAATGAGCAAATTTTAATTTAAAATGAAAATTAAATATTGAATATTGAATATTTATTGAGAGTTTTCAAGGTTTTCTTTTCGAACTGCTAACTTGAATCTATGAATATCAGTGAAAGTATCCAACTTGGGTTACGAGGGATATTAAGTCATAAACTGCGGTCGTTATTAACGATGTTGGGTGTGATTTTCGGAGTAGCTGCGGTGATTGCGATGGTAAGTATTGGAGAAGGCGCCCGGCAAGAAACAATTCGCCAGATTGAATTGATGGGGACTAATAATATCCTGATAAAAAAAGTTGAGCTGGAAGGACCGGAAAAAGAACGGGCAAAACAACTTAGTCCGGATGGTCTGACCTTAGAAGATGCCCAATATCTATCAAGTTTAACCAATCTGATAGTCTATTCAGTTCCGGTGAAAGAAGTGAATTCAAAAGCGCGGCTCGGTCGGAAATTTCCGAAATCGCGAATTGTTGGAACCAGTCCGCAATATCCTATGTTAACCAATTATCCGGTTAAACAGGGAAGATTTTTGAATAACGACGATATTGCTGAAGAGCGGAAAGTAGCGGTGCTTGGTGCAGAAGTTGCAAAACAGTTTTTCCCGTTAGAAAATCCGATCGGGAAAGAAATTAAAATCAGTAATAGCTGGTATACGGTAATTGGTGTTATGCAAGACCGGCGAGTATCGCAAAGTATCGCTGCGGCTAGTTTACGTGATGTCAATAAAGATATTTATATTCCAATTAGCACTGCGATAATGCGGTTTGGCGGGTCGAAAGGATTAAACGAAATTAATATCCAGGTGACTGATTCTGAGCATATTAAAGAAGTGGCGAATTTAATTAATGCTGCGTTATCGCGACGACATAACGGTATCGGTGATTATGACTTGGTTATCCCAGAAGAATTATTGAAACAGAGCCAACGGACTCAGCGGATATTTAATATCGTTATGGGCGCAATCGCTGGCATCTCGCTATTAGTTGGCGGTATCGGAATAATGAATATCATGCTGGCAACGGTAACCCAACGAACTCGAGAAATTGGGATACGTCGTGCGGTTGGCGCTTCCAAACGCGATATCCTTGGTCAGTTTCTGATAGAATGTTTAATCATCAGTATCATCGGCGGATTGATTGGTGTTCTCCTAGGTGTTGGATTAGGCCAAGCGATAACCTTCTATGCAAAATGGACGACGATTGTCAGTATGAAAGCGATAATCATGGCGTTCGGTATTTCTGCTGGGGTAGGGATTATTTTTGGCATGTATCCTGCACGGAAAGCAGCGGAACTCGACCCGATTGATGCACTTCGTTACGAATAAGACTATCTTACCACAGAGTTCGCAGCGTACGCTGAGAACCATAACTTCATATATTCTTACCATCTTAACAGCAATCATTCATCTTCTCTGCGGTTAAAAGCTTTTCTGCTTCTGCTCGGATTTTCTTTTCGATATCTGGTTTATAGAACATTGCCACTAAAGGAATCTCTCCTTCAATAAGAACTTGGTTGTCTTCAACGATTATCTTCCCGCAGAAATTCATACCTAAAGCCAGAAAGCTGAATTTGCCAATATGCCCGTTCCATTCTTCTTTAACCTCGCGGATATGTTCTCGATTTTCTGATTTCAGTTTAGTTAACCGCGATTTAATCCGTGATAACGCTTTTGCTCGGCTAAGGTGATGCGGAATAGTAAGACTGATGTTTGGCATAATCGGTTATTCCTATACTACATCATTTTACTATAGAACACCACCTAATAAAAGTTGACTGACTAGGCAAAAAACAGGTAGAATAAAAGCGGGGTTATCTATCAGAAAGGAAAATAATGGTATGGAATTGATTGATGCACATCAGCATTTATACAGTGAACCGAATGCGGTCGAAACCTTGGTTAACATTGCTAAAAAGAACGGAATAAAAAAAGTCTGTTTATCCGCTTGCGGTGAACAATATTCCCAGCCGGGGAATGATGCGGTACGGGAGGCGTTTCAGAAATATCCAGAGTTTATTGTAGGATTTGGGTATATTCGGCTTGGTATCGATGCGCCATCCCGAGTAGATTATCTTTATGAAGAAGGATTTAAAGGACTTAAAATTATTAATCCCCGTAAGCCGTATAATGAAAAGGAATACTATCCGATTTATGAAAAAGCGGCAAAGTATCGAATGCCGATTTTATTTCATACCGGAATCGCAGCCCGAATTCCAACGGATAAAGATTACGGTACTGATTCGGCAACAATGCAACCAATATATCTAGATGGAATTGCGCGTGCATTTCCGGAGATACCTATTATCGGCGCTCATCTAGGTACGCCGTGGTTTGATGAAGCGTGTTGTGTAGCTGCGATGAATCCGAATGTATATTTCGATTTAAGCTGGGCGATATTTTCGCTAGTAGATAAACCGCCATCATTTTTCGATAATCTCGTCTATTGGAAACAAGCGCAATCAAAATTATTATTTGGCGTTGACGCTGCGTATGAAAAAATCCCACATGTTATTGAAGTATATACGCAGTTTATGCAAAATTTAGCGTTCTCACAAGAGTTAGTCAACCAGATATTGGTTGGTAATATTGAGAAAATCCTCGGTAACCGATAAACCACAGGAAAAGAAATACGCTAAAATTATTATCATACAGGAAAATGAATTAATAATCAAAATTTATGCGGTTAACCTATTTTGTGGTAGTTGGTTTTATTGGTTTATACGCATCGGGAGTCGGAGCATATCAAACCCAGAATGTATTTGTCGTTGTTATAGATGGTGCCCGGTATACTGAAACGTTTGGGGATAATTCATCGAATGTTGACCATTGTCTTATCCCGCATATCTGGAACGACCTCCGACCACTCGGTTCGATTAATACCAGCTTCTATAATCTCGGGATAACGGTAACCAATTCCGGGCATGCTAGTATCGAATCTGGTACGTGGCAGGATATAGCTAATGACGGAACCCAACGGCCATATCATCGGACATTTTTTGAATATTACCGCGAGCAACAGGGAATTGACTCTACTTTAACCTGGGTGGTGGTGGGAAAAGGGAAATTGAATATCCTCTCCTATAGCACAACAACCTCAGGATACGATGGCGCTCCATATGGCGCGATGGTTGCCGCAAATGGTACCGATAATGAAATTTTCGATAGACTCACTACGATTATGAACCTTTATCATCCAAAACTGGTTTTGGTTAATCTTGGTGATGTAGATGTTGCCGGTCACTCCGGTAATTGGAGTAGTTATACTAGTGCGATTTTCAATGCAGACCGTCTCGTTTATAATCTCTGGAGTAAAATCACTTCCGATACTTACTATCGGGATAATACTGATTTAATCATAACAAATGACCACGGTCGGCATGGCGATACCCACGGTGGATTCGCTCACCACGGAGATGACTGCGATGGATGCCGGCATCTAATGTTTTTAGCAGTAGGTCCGGATTTCAAAAAGAATTATGTTAGTAATAAAATCCGATCGCAAATCGATATCTGCCCAACGATAGGTTGGATTTTAGAGTTCACTCCAACTCAAGCGACCGGAATACCTATGGCTGAATTATTAAATGTTATCCCAATTGAACTGATTGATTTTGAGGCAATTTTAGAATAAACTCTGGCTATTTAAGAATAATACTACGCTTGCTTTAATTTTATCAAATCAACTTAAATTCCATATACCCCCCAATTTTGCATTAGCAACAATTAATGGACTAATATCCGATACTCTGAATGCTCTGGATGACGCTTCTCTCCCCTATCTGAAGATAGGAGCTAGTTTGTTCCGAGGAGTGAATAGCCCTGAGATTTATCTCGGAGAAAAAAGTGCATACATAAATCTTGGGGTTTTAACCCCGAATTCCCTGATTATGCAAGAGTTGATATAAGAAAAGAAGAACGCCTATTGCAAAATTTGGCATAAAATAACTTATTTTATTGATACATGGTAGATTTAATCTCGTAACTAATTTTTAATTAAATATGTCTTATTTATCAGAGTTGAGTTTAAACGAGTCAAATTCGTCGGCAAGGTAGGTAACCGCAATGGTATGTGTTCCTGCAGGTAGGAAAAGTTGGATTTTGCCAGTTGCAGAATTATATTTCCAAAGGTTGCTTCCTGATGCTTGCAGAATTCCATTGATATAAATTTCTTTCGGCTCACCAAGGGGGATTAAGTCAATCGTAGCGTCTTTTGTAACTGCTAGTTGCAGGTTAGCGTGATTCTTTTCGATTTCACCTAATATTGTCACTGGAGTAGTCGAATTAAACATACTCATTCCCAGCATTTTAACTTCTCTACCTTCAAGCAGGAATAACCGATTAACTTTCCCCGTGGTAGATAACCCGATAACCGCTCCTTTGCCGGTAAACGAATATCCCCGATATTCGAGTTTATTTATCCCCGAATCCCGAGAGAGAAGATAATGATAATATTGTTCCGGTAATTGGATTGTTCCACCAAGCCAATTCGAGGTAGAAATAGGCATAATATTTAGTTCAGTAGTATCTCCGAGAGGAGTTAGATATATTGCAGCGAGCCACGTCATCGCTTCTTTTTTAATACACGGTTGGTTCGTATATTGTTCCGGATTGCCGAACGTTGATGCATTCACCCAGTCAATTTTAGCATCTAAGCGCGGATACGCTGAGAAATGGTATTGGTCTGGAAAGTCGGTTGGTTTCGGTCGTTCTGCTAGAGGATAGAATCCTGATGATAAGGTATAACTTAAACTCTCAGGATTTAGGAATTGCAACGACAATTTCGCTTTCTTGCCAATAATTTTAACTCGTTTTTCTTCTTTCTCAATGGAAAATGGATAGCTCGAATGGAGCAACCAATCATATCGAACCGGCTGACTACTAGCGACGTTGTCATAGATAAAAAATAACCTGTTATCGAGAGCAATAATATACCTAACGAAATGAGTTAATCGGCTACTATATATTTCCGGACTTGAAGCATCTCCTGCGAAATATGCCATAGTCCCGAGATTTAAAAATTGCGTAATGCTGCCATCCGCGCCGGGTGTGTATATCGCTTGACCATAGCCATCAACTAAAATGGTATTATGTGCCTTTGTCTGAACTGTCCAACCGCGATGATGCGGGCTGCCATAATAATTCCCCTTGCCGGTATCGTAGTAGCCGGAATCAATCAGCAATGGGTCACCATAACCGTAGAAAACAAAGCTATTTTGGTCAGGATGCGCGTGCCCCGCCCGTCTCCCAAAATATGGACCGGATTTAAATGCGAGCATCGTTTCATCAGGATTTGTCATATCCGAATGATATACCACAATTCCTGAATCGCGGTATACTGAAGTATTCGGTAGATTTATCGGTGCAAATGATGGTAAACTCGGGTCATCCCAGAGATAAAAATATACATGCCAAGTTCTAATTGGAGATCTAATAATTTCTTTCGCATACCATTGCGCAAGGTTATCTTGATATCGACTGGCAAGTCGCAGCATAATCAGTGCATCAAATTCGTTCGGTGGACGAGATTTGCTATCACCAAAAGGAACCCCTAAACTTTGTGGGGGATGCGTAACTATTTTATATCGTGCGGTATGCTGCAGCCATGGATATGCATATAAATCCAGCCCGGTAGCGCTCCGTAAACAATCGAGCCATTGGAAAACGAAAAATAAAGTATATGACCAATAATCTATCCCTTCGTGCCAATCTCCATCTTGTCCGCCGAGACAAAGGAATACACCGCAATAAAGTTGTTTGGTATATTCAACCCAATCTTTTGCTTCCGCAAGCTCGTTGTATACCGCCAGTCCAGCGATACCAAGCGCAGACGCATTGAACCAAGGATGATTATTTGTCGGGTCAGCTTGCATTGGATTAAGATGTGCTGCCATCTGTTCAGCTCGTGAAACAATGCAATTCCGAATTAGCTGTCGTTCTTCCGGAGTTAGATAGTCATAGAGCCAATCATAACCGATGGATAGACTATACAAGAGCGCTTGCGCAGCGTGGTCGCAGCTTCTAACCGCGGTTGAACCATCAATATCCCATTTCGATACCTCCAACATAATCCGTTTCGCATTCTCCGCGGAAACGGTATCTTCGCTTAACAGATAATGGAACGCACTTAAGATAATATGGTTCTGAGCCGCTCCGCTTTTATCAACCATGTTCCGCCAATATTCATAATTCCAGATTCCATTAGGATATTGTTCCGGTTCTTCGGGAACGAAGCAATATGAGATAGTACGAACGTAATTATCAATCGTTAACCATAACTCTTTTTTTACTCCTGACTTTTCATTTCTGTATGTCGTCATTATATCTGGAGTGATATATAAATACGGATGCGATTGATTGATTCTCTCCGGTAAATGCGGCGGAATAAATGCGCGTGAATGCTTAGTCACCAGAAATGATATCACCGAAGAATATTCTAATTTTTTATTGCTACGATATTCCAACCGTGCATACCATCGGCCGGTATCGAGAAGAGCATCAGGAGTAAAATAATTCTGGGAGATATGATAGCTATATACCGTTCCTGAAAAGAATAATGAATCTTGCGAATATTGAATAGTATAGGAATCAATCCCGGGGATTTTCTGCCAGTTGAAAAACGGCGGATTCGCGGTAACCAGTTCTCCGTTTTTCGGCCAGAAGAAGGATTCAAGCCTAGCTACTTCTTTTATTGTTTTATCTATTTGGATTTCACTGAATTCAATAATCACTATTTCATCCGATTTTGGAATGATATTTTTCGACTCGACTTTAGTTGAAGATTGATATCCCTTTAAGGATAAATTTTTAGAACTCTCGGCTAAATCCGGGTCAAAATATTTATTCTGGCGAGTATGTAAATTCAGTTCAATCGTTTTGATTTTCATATCCGAGTTCGGAATCGTATAATTGAACGTGCGGAAATCGTTGCGGGATAACGTCACGGTATGCCATTCGTCAGGAGTCGGACGATGTAGGATAACGAAATAGGGTTCCCCTTTTAGGGGGATTAACGTAACCTGGAGGTAAAGGATTTCTCGATTGGTATGAATCTGGTATCGAAATGAAAAAAAAGTTTTTTCTTTAACGGACAAATCAACCTTTTTCTGGATAACTAATTGATCGTATACATTTTTCGCAATTTTTGTCGCTTTCCATTCTTGTTCGCTCTGAACCAAAACGGTTTCAGGCGATAACGGTTTCCAAACCTCTTTAGCAAAAAGAATGGTGGGGACAAGAAGGAAAACGATTAGGATAATAATTTGCAATCGCATACAAATTAACCAAAGTTATTAATTTCAATATGCTTATTTTCCCTGCAAGAATTTATCCGCTTTGCTGACAATATCATTAATTGCCTGTTCCGGCTTCTTTTGATTCAGGAAAACTAAATCCAGTTCCGGGCGGAAAATCGTTTCTAAAAATTCGTTATAGTTGGTCATTCGCGGTGCGGGTTCCGCATAAGCTAAGGCATCAATGAACAATTTAATATGTTCCGGTGGCGGACTGCAGTAAACGGTCGATAACGCTACTGATTTTAACGCCGGAACAGAATTCTTTTTTGCGCCAGTGATAGATAATACTTTTTCTGAAGAATAGAATTTCATAAATTCCCAGGTTTCATTCGGATGCTTGGTTCCAACCCACATACAATTCGCTTCCGCCTGTAATCGCGATGCCCTTCCTTGTTTCCCTTTCGGGAACGGACAGATATCCCAATCGAACTCTTTTACCTTAGTTAATTCAACTACTTGATAGGTTCGACCAACGAACATCGCAATTTTACCGGTCGCAAAGAGATTTTCACCCTGAATCCCTGCACGGTCACGCATCTGCTCCTGCGTCGGGCAGACTTTATATTTGGTTTCGATATCTGCAACGAACTTTAAACTTGCGACTGCTTCTGGAGTATTCAAGATACATTTTTTTAAATCTGGACTAAAGAGTCTAACGCCGTTACTTCGTGCAACCAATAGATAATCCGGTCGCAAACAGCCGAATTGGTCTGGTTTACCATCGTGGTTAGTATCTTTCGTGAGCTTTTTTGCTGCGGCTAAGAAATCGTCCCAAGTCCAGTTCTCGTTTGGATACGGCAGGTTCGCGGCATCAAATAGATTCTTATTATAGTAAAGTGCATCGGTATCGAATTGAACCGGTAAACCATAAATACCACTCTCAAACGTAAATGCGTTTGTAACTTCTGGAAAATAAGCATTTAAATCCAGATTATCAGCGTTAATCAACGGGGTTAAATCCGCTATGACGTCTTTTTCAACTAACGGGGTCATATTTTCATCGTTCCAGAGGAACACATCCGGCGCATCACCGCCCGCGAGCATAATCAAGAGTTTCTGCAGCCCGCTGGTTGAGGTCTCGATTTTTAAGTCGATATTCGGGTATGCTTGCTCGAACTTCTGTTCAATCTGCTTTAGATACTTCTGCTGTTCCGGCATAACCTCATACGTCAGATAGCGGATTTTAACCTTTTTATTTCCCTGTTCAATTGGTTTACCGCAACCGATGCATAATAATACGAGAACATATACCCCTAATATTTTAATATAGGAACTCATATACATTAATTTAACCGCAGCGTTCGCAGCGCTCGCAGAGAATTTTATGTTTTCTCCGTAAACTTAGCGTTCTCTGCGGTTATTCTTTCGGTAAAAATATGGTCAATGTTTCGTTGCGCATCCGAATTTCTCCTATCGGCTGGTAATGGTCATCCACTGCTTTCCTAATCGGATAAATTTTCCCAGTCTGTTGACCCCGAGTCGGGTCAATATTTAACATAACAAATTTAACCTGTTTATTTTCGAATTCACGTGCCATAGCCGCAATCCATTGTATCGTCTGCGGGTTCCCTTCCCGATACCGAATATAATTATAATATTTCATAAACCAGACAAATTGTTCCGAGAACTCACCGACAATTTTCCGTTCTGCAAGGAATGCAAAATATGGTGGCGCGAATATCAATTCCTCCGGTAGCGTATATTCCTGAATTGCGGTAACTACCTTATCGACTGTTTTTTCATCTAATTCATAGTTGGTTCCCTGTAGGGTACAGATATCTTGCTTAATCCCTGGAGATGATAACAAGAAAATAAGAATTATTCCAACCGACCAACTATATAACGGTTTAATCCATATAGTTAATGTATCGATGATTAGAATTATCGTGAACGCACTGAAAATTGCTACGATAGGTTCGCCGAGAGTAAAAATATAATCTACAGTCCCGCCTTTGGTAGCGAAGATGAATGAACCGAGAGACGCGAGACTATAGATAAAAATATAGGACGATGGACGAAGAATAAAATGCTGTTGGTTATCGTTAGCTTTTCGGAGATAAAAAAATAAACCGACCAATGCGGATACAATTAGCGGTCCTTCAAGAGTTAAGATAATTCCGATAATCCATTTCATTTTTCCAAGCATATACGGGAGAGTATTTTCTTTAGGATAAGTGCCAACCTGGTCGAAAATGACATTCTGCAGAAATTGTCCATCAGTATAGAGTGTCATGACAATAGAGACTAGCCCCAAAATACTTATTGCAGGAAATAAATAAGCAAAAACCAGTCGGAAGGATTTAATTCTGGATTGGAATGTTATTTTTTTTGATTGCTCATTTGGAACCTTTTTTTGAGATATCCAACTACGGATAAATACATAAAAAAGATTTAAACAAAAATATGGTGCGAAAGTCATATTAGTTAAAATACCGAATGCAGATAAAACGCTGGCAAGAACCATTCCTTTAACATCAAACCGAAGGAAAAATAATAAGGTTGCCAACATTAATGCGATTTCTTCTGGTTCGGTTTGGAATCCGCGACTCCACCAGAATCCTATCGGTAGAAATAAATAGAGTATTCCAGCTAACGACCCGATATGTTTTTTGTTATCGTCAGATGCAAATATTTTCTGGCACACGACATAAATAAGTAGCGCATGACTTATGCGCAGAAAAATCGTATATAAACGGATAATAAATAAGGGATTCCCAATCCACGCCCCGAGCTTCAGGAGAAGAACACCAAGAAATAAATGTAATGGCGGTTGCGGAGACAAGATTTCCTTATAGATTATTATCCCTTGCAACATCCGTTGTGAGATATAAAGATAATTCCCATCTCCGAAATCGAGATATGCGGTTGAAATGAACGTAACCATTAGGATAAAATAACTACATATTCCTAAGCTTAATAGTAACCAAGAATTATCTATTTTATGGAAAGTAAAACCAGTATTCATACCTATAATCAAATATTATACCGTATTGTTCTGGTTAGCAAATATTCGGGAAACAATATTTACTATGTATCTAATTTTTATTTCCTAGTGAATTTAGTTGACCGCCAGTCTCTTCTCGGATATACTAAAAGCAAGAATTGGCAGAGGCCATTAATCATTTAATGTTTATAGCAGCAATTCATGGAATCAATGAAAGAGACCGAACAACTAGTTCGTGATTTAAATCGTATTCTTAAACTGACCTGGTTCTATTCACCATCGCATCCCGCAGTAAGAGATACATTACAGAAAATAGCGGCACAACTTCAGACGATCATACCAGCAGAGGGTTATCTTCTGTTCAATATTTCGGGCGAGAATCTTTACCTTGGTGCAATTCCACTTTCGATGAAAGATGAAAATGTACGTGGATTTGTTCGACAATTAAAAAAACGACGGATCAATAGTATCTTATTTTATTCCGGGGTAAGTTTACAGGAATTGGAAGAATTCATTCAAGTGCTTTCACTTGATGTAAAACTTCTGCGGAATCAAGGCGGAATCAAACCGGCACTTGCTTCCCGTGAAATTACGCACATTGATGTCACGGAATATCAATATCAACCAGGTTCACCTGGTTCTGGAACTACCGAAGATGAACCTGATACGTTTACGATGTTAGAAGCAACCCCTGACCGGATTGCGAATATTATCCAATACCTGCAGGGTACAATTCCAGAATTAGATACTGTTGAAATGCAGTTATTAACCGAGTTTATGAACGACCCGATGCGAATCGCAGAATTACAAGCACAAACTGTTCAACAAACCGTCCAATTGGAAGGTAGTGCTTCGGTATCGAGGTTAGCTGAGCTTACTCGGAATGTGATAAACCGAATCCAGAATTTTATCGAAAATTGTCCTGAAGAAGAAAAAAACAGACTACACCGGAAACTAGCGCTAAGTCTATTACATCAAGACCCAACGGTAGCGTTGCATACCATAACTACTGGAAAGCACGTGGATAAAACACAACTTGATGCGGTGAAACAAATCCTGAATAAATTGGATGATTCGGAATTAATTAATTTAATTACCGCAAGTGAATCTGAACAGCACGCCCAGTTAGAAGAAATCAGTTCATTGTTCTATCAGCTTCCACTTGATGGGGAAAGAACCGAAAGATTAATCAATAAATATATGGATTTATTGATTAAACGACGTCAGCTGGAAGAAGATGAATTACAATTTACTAAACTTCAGCAGGAATTAAATCAGTATCCGACTTATCGAATGCTGACACAATCGGTGATTATTCTCCTAGAAATGTTAGAAAAAGAGACAGATAAAGAATCATTTTTCCAATTACTCCAAGCGCTACAAACCGGGGTAAATCAATTATTTGAAGCACGACAATATACTTGTTTGTATGATGTATATCGAACGATACATCGGTTAATGCAATCTGTTCAGCTCGGCGATTTCTCCGAAGAAAAACAACAATTGCAACAAAAACTTCATGATTTCTATACCTGGCTCATTGATCCGCAAAAAATCAATCAGTTATTAACCGCATTAGAAACCGTTTCAACTCAACCATTTCAACCTGTACCAGGTCAGTATCCGCTATCTCCAGAAAAATCGAGCGATATTTCTGGATTGGAAAACCAACAAATTATCCTCGAGCTATTAACTCTTATTGGGACTCCGGCAATCCCCGGAATAGTTGATAGACTTAATAAAATTGGTATCGGACATACGATATATCAACCATTACAAATGCTGCTAGTTCGATTCGGAGATAGTTCGGTTCCATATTTAGAATCATCGGTTCATTTGGATTCAGAGCGGGTTCAGGAACACATCATATTTATCATCGGTAAAATTGCTACGCAACGAGCGCAAACCGCGATTATAAATCTTCTTCCGCGATTACATCCTGCGGTGCGGAAACAAGCGATTTATATGATTAGTCAATTTTCTAATCAACAGTCGTTTGCCTGGCTGGTTGATCGGTTTAATAATGAGAAAGATCCGGAACTTCGGCTAACTGCATTAGATGGAATCGCTAACTTGAACAATGATGAAGCAATAAAGTTTCTCATAACTTATGCTGGGCAACGGAAAACAAATAAAAAGAATCGAAGTTTTCAACTGCGGGCAATACAGCTACTCGGTAAACATAAGATTGAACAAGCGGTTCCGACTTTGATAAAATTATTTCAGCAAAAACACTGGTTATTCGCTCAACAGTATGATTTACTTCGCATTGAGGTCGCCCGAGCATTAGCCTTTATCGGTACAGAAGAAGCTAAGGCGACGATTCGTTCAGGATGTAAGGATAAACGGACGGCGGTACGAACCGTTTGTGAAACATTAGAGAAACAACTATAAAGCAAATTTGATTATCAAATATTACCATCAAAGATAAACGTAAAACCTCAAAAACGGCAAAACCAAACTCTCATGCCAGCTTTTTCAGAGCAGGTTGACCTGTTTTCGGTCTTTAGGTTTGTTTTTCGAATTCAATGAGTTATGGCTCTTTCAGAAATAACCGTTAAACAATTGAACGAAACGATAACCCAACTCAATTTTGCATTAAGTAACGCATTATTATACCCGCCTGGGCATCCGATTGTTGACCAAGGGTTAAAAAATGTATATGCAAATTTAGTTGATTTGATTAAAGTATCAAAGGAAGTAACGTTTGTCTTTGTTGAAGAAGAGCTGCTCTATCAGAACGAACCGATTATGGAAACTTCGTTTTTAATCCATCAGTTTGTTGGGTTATTTAAGAAGCGCGGAGTGGGGAGCATAACCTTTTTATCTGGACTAGAATTTGAAGAATTACGGTCATTTGTCTATGCGGTACATGCGGTAGAGAAAATGGATGAAATTGAGAATGCATTTCACAATGAATTATTACGACGTAATGTAACACATATTCAGGTGAGTAGACCGGCAAAACAAAAGAAAACATCGAGTACCCAATCGCGCTGGGAAGAGGCGAAACAGATTTATGCTGCTACGACGAAATTGGTTGAAAGTACGATGTTAACCGCTTCAACGGAAAAGGTTATTAATGTCGATAGCGTTAAACCAATTGTCAAGCAGATAGTTGAGAGTTTAATGGATGACCCTTCGATTTTAATGAGTCTCGCATCAATAAAAAGTTTTGATACCTATTTGTTTTCCCATAGTGTAAATGTTTGCATATTAAGTTTAGCGCAGGCGATACATTTAAGCTTAGATGCGGAGTTTATTCTCCAATTAGGCATGGGCGCTTTACTTCACGATTTAGGGAAAACATTTATTCCTGCGGAAATTTTGAATAAGCCAGGGAAACTCTCTGATGATGAATGGGAAATAATGAAACAACATCCTGTTGAAGGAATGAAATTAATCTTGAAATCAAAATATGTCACGCAACTTCCGGCATTGTTAATTTATGGCCATCATTGGAAATATAACTATTCCGGTGGCTATCCGGCAATATCGCGAAAAACTGATTGGAACCGCTTCGTTGGAATCGTATCAATTTCCGATTGCTATGATGCAATAACAACGAATCGCCCCTATAATCGATTACATCTCCCGAGTGAAGCCATAGGAGTTATGAAAAAAATGGCAGGAGTAGATTTTGACCCTGTATTAGTTAAACATTTTGCAAACATTCTCGGTGCATATCCCGTTGGCAGTTTGGTTAGACTTAATACCGGTGAGTTAGCGCTTGTACTCCAGACCAATTCAGATGACCCGGAGCATCCGAAAGTCCGGATTATAGCAGATAAACATGGGCAGAAATATTCAGACATTGTATTGGTAGATTTGGCAGAAAAAGATGAAATAGAAAATATCTATCCAGTATTTATAGAACAAGTTATTGATCCAGAAGAAGCCCAGATTCGCATCAGTGATTATCTTTAATAAAATCGGACGAGGTTAATGAACCTCGTCCGCCATGAATGCCAGAGGTAAGAGCTGGAACTATGTTTTTTCTGATACCGTTCGGGTATGATTAAAAATCTTTTTCTCGTTATATACGCTTACTAACCAATCAATAATTACGCTGGTTATCGTGCGAACAAACCATAGTTCAAGCCAAACGGGTATTTTAGGAATATCAATTCCCATTTGCCGATAAAGATGTTCGATTGTATCTAATGCGATTTGTTTCTTTTCCTTGCTGTTTCCTTCTCGAGATAGACAATAAACTTGTTCGACTGCTTCAACTACTTCTTTAACGAGCTCTAGAAGAAAATGGAACGAAAACTTATGTCCGTTAACTCGATTGGAAAAACCAGCTAGTAATGGAATGATTTGTTCTACAGAAATCATTGGTTATCACCCCTCCTTTCCCGATAAAATGCCAATCCTACGATGCGGATTGGTATAATTACTTTATCGCGACTGAAGAGGGTATGAGTGTCTTTGCGATATTTATGAAGTTAGACAAGGGGAATAAAAAAAGCAAATTATCCAATGGATAATTTGCTTTCGGTAAGTCAATTCTTCTGATAAATCAGTCTAATTAGACTAATTGGTTTAAAACTCCGGTTCGCTTATTAAATTCTTTAATTAATCTATCGATCTCATCAACTTGGCGGTGAATATTACCCCAGTAATTTTCATGGTCATACCATTGGGCTTCTAGCTCCTCTAAGTTCTTTCCCTGTTGTTCGATCCAGGTGAAATATTTTAGATTATGGATTCTTTTTTTATCCGGATAGGTTAATTCTTGCATATAGTCAGTCGTTAATGCCTGAAGGTTACGATGGAAATCAATAGCTGCATCCGTAGTATCGTAAGAACCAAATTTTCTTTCCAGTTCTTTTAATCTAGAGCCGTACAATTCCATCGAATCAGTAAAAACGGTTAAAATGATATCCTGGTTAGTCAGTTCGAAATATTTAGCAAATTTGATTGCCATAATCATATTAGCTACACTGGAAATACCTAGCAGCGGCAATTTATCAAGTATCGCTAGCGGTATGCCTTTTTTTCTTAAATATTCCAGCCCGAGCGGTTCATTGAATAGTCGGATGATTCCCATAGTATTATTATCGTCAACCGCAATAACCATATCGGTATTTTTTACATTATGGATCCAGGGAATATGCTTATCTCCAATTCCTTCAATGCGATGGCTGCCAAAACCGTTCAGCAGAAGGGTCGGGCATTGTAAAGCTTCACCAGCAGCTATTTTACTCGTTGGAAATTTTTCTTTTAGATAATCGCCACAGGCAATTGTGCCAGATGAGCCAGTGGTGAGAACCACGCCTGCATACCGTTCTTTCGAACCCATTACTTGAGATAACACCTCTTCCATCGCATGACCAGTAACCGCGTAGTGCCAGAGATGATTACCTAATTCTTCGAACTGATTGAATATGACGACGTTATCTCTCGTCTTCCTCAATTCCCAAGTTTTATCAAAAATTTCTTTGACATTACTTTCAGTTCCTGAAGTTTGGATTACTTCGCCAGCTACTTTCGATAACCATTCAAACCGTTCTTGGCTCATTCCTTCTGGTAAGATGGCAATAGATTCGCAGGAGAGAAGTTCAGAAATATAAGCGCCACCACGACAAAAATTTCCGGTAGAAGGCCAGACTGCTTTTTGCGAAGTAGGGTCAAACTGTCCAGTAACCAATCTGGGAACTAGACAGCCAAACGTAGCACCAACCTTATGTGCGCCGGTAGGAAACCATTTTCCCAGCAGACCGATAATTCGGGCTTTAACGCCGGTTAGTTCAGATGGTAATTCAATAAAATTAACCCCGTTAAAAAGTCCTCCTTTTGTAACCGGTTCATTTTTCCAGGTTATCCGAAAAAGATTATAAGCGTTAATATCCCATAACCCGATATTTTTTAACTTATCCTTGATTGTATCGGGGATAAGGTTCGGATTTTTCATCTGTTCAAACGTAGGGATAACGATGTTTTTTTCTCGCGCTCGTTGGATCGTTCGGTTCAGTTGTTCTTCGTTAATCGTTAAATCAATCATGTTTCAGGTGATAAATACCTCGTATCAAGTACCAATTTCGGTATCCCCAATGCATCATGACCCGATTCATGTTTTGGTACTTCGTAGGTAGTTTATATTTTACTTACCCATTCCGACTCGTTGTGCTTTCTGAAAAATTTTCCCTTCCGTTTTAATTGCCGGTGCAATAACCAGTTCAGTTAAATGCATTTCGCGGATATTTCGAGCGCCAACATTCCCCATAGCGGTACGTAAAGCACCAACCAGGTTTTGCGACCCATCATCTAATCGTGCTGGACCATAAAGAATTTCTTCTAAAGTACCGGTTACTCCCACATAGATACGAGTTCCACGTGGGAGATTCTGATGCGGAGTCGCCATTCCCCAATGATAACCTTTTCCTGGCGCTTCTTTTGCTTTTGCAAACGCTGACCCAATCATCACCGCATCAGCGCCACAAGCAAACGCTTTACAAATATCCCCACCAACATTCATCCCACCATCAGTAATTATCGGAACATACTTTCCATACCGTTGGAAATAAAAGTCGCGCGCAGCAGCACAATCCGCAGTAGCGGTAACTTGCGGAACCCCAATGCCGAGAACTCCTCGGGTAGTACACGCTGCTCCCGGACCAACTCCAACCAGTAATGCATCAATTCCAGTAGCAATCAATTCTAACGCTGCTTCATAGGTTACACAGTTACCTACGATAACCGGGATTTTCATTTCTTTACAGAATTTCGCTATATCTAATACTGGATATTTAGTGGAAATATGCCGAACCGTAGCGACCGTAGATTGAACAACGAACATATCTGCACCAGCCTCTTGTGCAATTTTACCGAACCGTTCTGCGCGTTGTGGAATTGCTGAAACCACGGCGGGAACATTTGCTTTTTTTATCTCCTGGATTCGTTCAACAATCAATTCTTCTTTGATTGGCTCACGATATATCTCTTGCACCAGCTCTGTTGCTTGTTCGGGTTCCGCTTTAAGAAATCGGTCAATTACTTCCTCCGGATTACGATATCGGGTTTGGATACCTTCCAAATTCAAAACCGCTAATCCACCTAGCTTTCCCATTTCAATTGCGAATTTAGTATCTACAACGCCATCCATCGCAGCCGCAATAATGGGTATTTCAAATGTTTTATCCCGGATTGTAAATGAAATATCTACTTCATCCGGATTGATGGTTAATACACCAGGCGCTAACGCAATTTCGTCAAAACCATATGCGCGTCGCGCTTTTCTTCCTCGACCAATAAATTCACCCATAGTTCAACCTCCTTGAATTCGAATCGGCGAATGGAAAACAAAGTGAATAGGTGTTGCTTCACTAATTCACCGATTCACCGATTGTCCGGTTCGTATGATTCTGGTTTAAGTAAGGGGAATAGAATCACATCTCGAATCGATGCGCTATCAGTCAATAGCATTACCAGTCGGTCAATCCCGATACCAAGCCCACTTGTTGGTGGCATCCCATGTTCTAATGCGCGAAGATAATCTTCATCAATAACCGGTTCAATTTCTTCACTTCCTGGATGTGCAGCAATTTGGTCTTCAAACGCTTTTCGTTGTAGAATAGGGTCGTTCTGTTCCGAATAGGCATTTCCCAATTCCTGGCCAGCAATATATAGTTCAAATCGTTCTGCAATATGCGGGTTGGCATCGTGGGCTTTTGCCAATGGAGATAATGACGCCGGATAATCCTTAATAAATGTCGGACAAATGAGTTTTTTTTCAACCGTTTCTTCAAAAACATGTAGAATAATTTCATCGGTTGTTTTTAATTCGGTTGGGATTCCGCAAAGTGGAAGAGCTTTTTGTTTAACCGATTCAATATTTTCTTTCCAATCAAAAGCAATACCGGTATATTTCTGGATTGCTTCCAGAATCGTTAATCGTTCCCAACTCGACGCTAAATCAACTGGTTTTCCTTGATACGTTATTTGGAGTGTACCATGCACTTTCTGGCAAACAAACTTAACCATCGTTTCCGTTAAATCCATTGTATCATTATAGTCGAAATATGCCGTGTAGAGTTCAAGCATGGTAAACTCAGGATTATGTTTCGTTGATATTCCTTCGTTCCGGAAATTGCGGTTGATTTCGTATACTTTTTCAAATCCACCCACTACCAGCCGCTTGAGATATAATTCCGGTGCTATCCGCAGATAGAGCGGTAACGATAATGCGTTATGAAACGTTTTGAACGGTTTAGCGGTGGCACCGCCGAAAAGTGGTTGCATCATCGGAGTTTCTACTTCAAGATAGCCACGGGTATCGAGGAATTCTCGGATTGCGGCAATAATTTTCGTTCTGATTAAAAAAGTCTGTCTGACCGATTCATTACAAATTAAATCGAGATATCGCTGTCGATACCGGGTTTCAATATCTTTCAATCCGTGCCATTTTTCAGGTAACGGTAGTAATGCTTTTGCGAGGAGCGTATAGGAACTAACGCGAATCGTTATTTCCCCAGTATGGGTTTTAAATACCGTTCCTTTTACGCCAATAATATCGCCGAGATCGAGATGTTTAAACTGATGATATTGCAGTTCACCGAGGTCATCGAATCGGGCATAAATCTGGATTTTACCAGAACTATCCAGAATATGACCGAAACAACTTTTCCCATGTGTCCGGAAAGTGAGTAATCGACCGGCAACTGAAACTGTGGCGCCGGACTGTTCGAATTCTTGTGCGCTATTAATAATGTCTCGTGCGGTATGACTGCGGTCATACTTATGTACATAGGGATCAATGCCCCAATTCTGCCATAACTGCAATTTTTTTTGATATATATCACTTATGCTCATATTGAATGTTAGCGGTAGATACCCAAATCATTTCTTACAAATGTGCAAAATTCATTGTGTAGTTGAAATATATTATAGAATAATTATCATTTCATTCAATGCAGTATTTTGTCAAGGTAATCTACAGTTAAACAAAAATAAATGGTCTCACTTTTGCCATGGCATAGGTTACCGAACAACCTTAAAAAGGAACCATCCGAGGTACCAATTCGTCTTATGGTATAATAAACTCTAAATTTAATTTTTATCGCAAATACTATGGTAGATAATCTGAAATTGTTAGTGAAACGTTGTACTGGAGAATTAACCTTGGTGCTGATTTTTTTATTTGGAAGTTTTGGGTATAGTGCGGAAAACTTACCGACTTCGTTTACCCTAGACCAAGCAATTTCCTATGCACTTGAGCATAATTTGGAGTTTCAGAAGCAGCGCGAAGCGGTGCTTGCGGCTAAAGCGCAATTTCAGCAAACTCGGTCAACATCTTTACCACAACTAGATTTAACTGCGGTAGGTGAACATTTGGATAGCATCGCCGGGAATGCTGGAAGAACCGGTGATCGAGCGTACTCTGCATTCCAAGCGGCGCAATCGCTTGATTTGTTCCACAAACAGAATTATTTGCAATCTATCGCGCGATACAACATCCAAGTACAAGAAATGGAATTAGCCCAATCGAAACTAACCATTACCTATGACGTTACCGCTGCATTTTATGCAATCCTCCTTCAAGAAGAATTGGTTAAAGTAAACGAATCTGCGGTTGTAACCGCACAAGAACATCTTCAAACAGCACAAATCCGGTTTGATAAAGGAGTTAATACCTTAGCTGACGTCGCGCGCGCGAAAGTAGATTTAGCAAATCGGAAACCTGCGTTGATTTCCGCAAGAAATACGTTAATTAAATCTCGCCAAAACTTCAATCAATTATTGAATCTTCCCCCAAATACTCCACTTACATTAATTGGGACATTAGAAGAACCGATAGAACTTCCTGAGTTTGAAAACGCATGGAATCTAGCCCAGGAGAACCGTCCGGATATAAAAAGCCTATTGCTAAGCGTAAAACTTTATGAAATGAATCTACGGTATAAAAAATCGTTATATTTCCCTGATATAACTCTTGGTGCCGAATATTCAATTGAACATACCGAATATGATGGCGTACAAGCGAATGATATCCAGGATTGGTCAGTAAATCTGAAATTCAATCTACCGATTCTCGATGGTGGGTATATCGCCGGACAGATTCGAGAAGCAACCGCAAAACTCAATCAAGCGAAATTAGCGTATGCCCAAGGAGTAACCGCTGCACAAACTGAAGTTGAACAAGCGCTCCTAGAATTGAATCAGCAGAAAGAATTGATTCTCGCTTCAAAAGAAGCAGTCGAATTAGCAAAATTATCGCTTTCAATGGCGCAGAAAAGTTTTGCGGTCGGCCGGGCAACAAGTTTGGAAGTATCGGATGCAGAATTATCCTTAACAACCGCCCAAACGAATTATGCAACTGCGGTCTATAATTACATTGTAGCAATCGCCAAGTTGAAAAAAGTAATGGGAATCGATACGGGCAAAGCAAATGTCCAAATCCAATCGCAAAGTTCTAAATGAATTTCAGATAAGCTTTATTATTTACAAAAGACTTAAACATCGGGTATGAGCATTTATTTATCCGCTACGGCGGAGTGGAATTTAACAAGTGTGGAGAATATATTTTATGCATAAATTCATAGTACGGATATGCTTTGCAGTCGTTGGGTTAGCTCTCCTTTTGATTTTATACTCTTGTGGTAAATCAGAAAAATCGAAAAAACCAAAAAATCCTGAAATGGTGCCGGTAACTGTAGCTACGGTTATCCGAAAAGATGTTCCGCTGCAACGAAATACAATTGGAAGTGTAGAATCATATTCAACGATATCCGTTGTTCCCCAAGTTGGTGGGACATTATTCCAGGTGAAATTTCAAGAAGGGCAAGAGGTTAAAAAAGGTGACCTATTATTTATCATTGACCCTGAACCGTATCAACTTGCGCTGAAACAAGCTGAAGCTGAACTTGAACGAAGTATTGCACAACATGCGCAAACGGAAGCGAATTATATTCGGGACTCGGTGCAATTTGAGAATGCGAAGGTTGAACTCAATCGAGCGGCGGAATTATTGGAAGCCGGTGTGATTACCCAAGCAGAGTATGACCAGACGAAAACCAACGTAGAATCATTATTAGCAACATTGCAAGCCGACCGTGCTGCGATTAAGACTTCAGAAGCGACGATTAACGCAGCTCGGTCAGCAGTAGAAAATGCGAAAATCCAACTCGGATATTGTTATGTTCGTTCGCCAATCTCCGGTCGCACCGGTAGTCTTTTAATCAATCAGGGTTCGGTTGTAAAAGCCAATGATAAACCAGTTGTAGCTATCAATCAGGTGAATCCGATATATGTTTCGTTCGCTCTTCCGGAACAGGATTTATCGCAATTGAAAAAATATATGCGATTAAAACAGCTGAACGTAGAAGCAGTTATCCAAAACGAAGCGAAGCATCGGGTACCCGGAACGTTAAGTTTCCTTGATAATGCGATTGACCGAACAACGGGAACGATTCGGTTGAAAGCGATATTTCCAAATGCTGACCACCGCCTTTGGCCTGGGCAGTTTGTTGATGTAATTCTAACACTGACAACGGAGTTAAATATGGTAGTGGTTCCGAACGAAGCGATTCAAACTGGTCCAGAAGGGCAATTTGTTTATATTGTTAAGTCGGATAATACGGTTGAATTACGGCCGATAGTCGTCCGACGGCGATATGGTTCGGAATCGGTTGTTGAACAAGGAGTACAACCGGGGGAAATTGTAGTAACTGATGGGCAGTTACGACTCACACCTGGCGCGAAAATAGAAATAAAAAAATAAATTTAAAATTAAGAATTTTCACCTACAAAAACGCAAAGATAAGTGCGCTAAGTGCATAAAATAGCAGAGCATTTTTAACTTTAGTCTAGCGAAGATTGCATTTAGCGTTTGGTTTTCTAATGAACATTTCAGAGATTTTCATACGTCGGCCGGTAATGACCAGTCTGGTTATGCTCGGAATAATGATATTTGGCATAATCGGGTATCGGTCGTTGCCAGTAAGCGACCTACCGAACGTAGATTTCCCGACAATACAGGTTTCTGCAAGTCTCCCCGGTGCCAGTCCGGAAACGATGGCGGCGTCTGTTGCTACCCCATTAGAGAAACGGTTTTCGACTATCGCAGGAATAGATTCAATGAACTCCGTTAGTTCGCAGGGGAATACTCAAATAACCATCCAGTTCAATTTAAGTCGAGATATTGACGCTGCGGCACAAGATGTACAAGCGGCGATATCTCGTGCACTTCGGTCGCTTCCGTCCGAAATGCCGACCCCGCCATCGTTCCAAAAAGTTAATCCAGCGGATGCGCCGATTGTTATGATTGCATTATATTCGTCCACACTCCCGCTGTATATGCTCAATGAATATGCAGAAACCATTTTAGCGCAACGTCTTTCAATGGTGAATGGCGTTGCCCAAGTTATGGTATACGGTGGACAGAAATATGCGGTCAGGATTCAACTTGCTCCGCAATTGCTGGCGGCAAAAGGTATTGCGATTGATGAAGTTGTCTCCGCAGTACAGAAAGCAAACGTAAATATGCCTACCGGAACCCTTTATGGCGCCCAGCAGACACTGACTATTGAAGCGGATGGGCAGATTACAGAAGCGGAAGCGTATCGTCCGGTTATTGTAACGTATAAGAATGGAAGTCCTGTCCGTTTAGAAGCGATTGCGAAGGTCGTTGATAGTGTAGAGAATAAACGGTCCGCTGCTTGGTATATCGATAAACGCGCAATCGTTCTCGCAATTCAACGTCAACCGGGAACGAATACGGTTGAAGTAGCAAATGCAATTCGAGAATTGCTGCCAACATTACGCCAGTATATCCCAGCTTCAGTCAATATGGAAATTCTCTATGACCGCTCGGAGTCAATCAAAGAATCGGTTAATGATGTTAAATTTACACTAACCCTGACTGTTTTCCTAGTTATCCTGGTAATCTTTCTCTTTTTACGGAATGTATCCGCAACAATTATTCCGAGTCTAGCACTACCAATATCAATTGTCGGAACGTTTGCGGTGATGTATCTATTCGGATATAGCTTAGATAATTTGTCGCTCATGGCATTAACGCTATCAGTCGGATTCGTGGTGGATGATGCAATTGTTATGCTAGAAAACATTGTGCGGCATATGGAACAAGGAGAGAAACCGTTAGAAGCAGCGTTTAAAGGGTCGAAAGAAATCGGGTTTACGATTCTCTCGATGACCCTATCGCTCGCTGCGGTATTTATCCCCATCCTTTTCATGGGTGGGATTATCGGGCGATTATTTCACGAGTTTGCCGTGACTATCACTTCAGCGATTCTCGTTTCCGGGGTTGTTTCGTTAACGTTAACCCCGATGCTAAGCGGTCGATTTCTCCGTCCACCGGGAGAGATGAAACATAGCCGGCTATTTATTGCATCTGAAAAAGCATTTAAAGCGATGTTGAATGCGTATGATTGGAGTTTGAAACTTGTGCTGAAATATCGACGGGCAACTATAATCTCGGCTCTATTGATGCTGATAGTTACCGTGTACCTCTTTATCATTATCCCAAAAGGATTTCTTCCGAGTGGAGATGTCGGTATGATAACCGCATCTATTGAAGCGATGCAAGGAATACCATATCCTGAAATGGTACGACATCAACAAGCAGTAGTCGATATTATTCGCAACAATCCGAATATCGATAGATTTATGTCACGGGTAAGCGGTAATTCCGGCGGGATTTCGATGCGACTGAAACCCAGAGAAGAACGGAAACTTACCCCTGACCAGATTATTCAAGAACTCCGGCCGAAACTAGCGAAAATTCCCGGGATTAAAGTTTATCTTACCAATCCGCCTCCGATTCGAATCGGTGGTATTTCTTCGCGGAGTCTCTATCAATTTACGCTCCAGAGTCCGGATACCAGAGAACTCTATTATTATGCAAGTTTATTCGAGCAGCGGCTGAAAATGATGCCAGAATTAGAAGATGTAGCCAGTGATTTGCAGTTAAGAAATCCACAACTGAATATTCAGATTAATCGGGACAAAGCGATGGCGCTTGGAATAACTCCGCACCAGCTTGAGCAGACGCTCTATACCGCATATGGCTCTCGGCAGATTTCAACCATTTACGCACCGAATAACGATTATCCAGTGATTATGGAAATCGAAGACCAATATCAAGCCGACCCCTCATCGTTATCGATGCTTTATATTCGGTCGAGTAATGGAAATCTGGTTCCGTTAGATGCGGTAGCGAATGTATCTCAAGGGTTAGGTCCACAATCAATCAATCATGCTGGGCAGCTACCTTCCGTAACACTCTCATTCAATCTAAAACCGGGCGTGAGTTTAGGTGAAGCGGTGGATAAGGTGCAAGCGGCGGCGCGACAAGTTTTACCTGATTCAATCAGCACCAATTTCGCTGGCAGCGCACAAGCGTTCCAGTCGTCGATGAAGGGGTTAGGGATATTGTTGGTTATGGCAATTCTAGTGATTTATCTCGTTTTGGGAATACTGTATGAAAGTTATGCACATCCGATAACGATTTTATCAGGGTTACCATCTGCTGGAATCGGTGCGTTATTGACTCTATTACTATTCGGAGTTGAACTGAACATCTATTCGTTTGTCGGTGTGATAATGTTGGTTGGCTTGGTGAAAAAGAATGCGATTATGATGATTGATTTTGCATTAGAAGCGCAACGAACTCAGGGGAAAACCCCAGCGGAAGCGATATATCAGGGTTGTTTGATTCGGTTCCGACCGATTATGATGACCACGATGTGTGCGTTAATGGGCACGCTGCCCATAGCGCTTGGGGTTGGTGCCGGTGGTCAGACCCGACAGCCGCTCGGGCTCGCGGTCGTTGGTGGATTAATCTTCTCGCAGTTCGTTACCCTCTATATCACCCCAGTGTTTTATATCTATATGGAATCATTTAGTAAGAAGTTCGGAAGATTCCTCCAGCACTTCCGCAGAAAACCTGTTGCTGACCACGAAAGCATGGCATAAGAAAAACATAAAACTAACCTTAATATAGGGTGAATCCGGGAATCCTCGACGATATGCGCCGTAAATATTCAATTCTCCAGGTTCATTTTTTTAATTGAGCATTGCTAATGGAACCTTTTGTATGGTTACTTGCCTGGATTCCTGGCTTCTACTCAATATTTGTTCTTGTGCAGGATAGTGTTCAGGTTCCGCTTGGGGACGTGGAATATCCCAGAATCATCTTTCCAATATTTAACCGAATCAGTCATTTCTTCAACAACCGATTTCTCATTCGGATAGCCGAGCGCAATAACTGAATCTATATCGCAGTAATCAGGAACATTGAGAATTTGCCGGACTTTCGGTTTATCAACGGAAACAATCCAGCAGGAAGCAATGCCTTCTTCAAGCGCAGTTAACAGGATATTCTCGATTGCAGCGGCTGCATCAACTTCACCGCCTTCTTTTCGCCAGTTCCGATTTAAGAGAACCACGATGTATGCTACTGGTCGTTCTCCTTCCGGCGGATTGCCAGCCGGCGCAATATATCCCGCCCATTTTAAACAAGGGAAAATTTGGTCAACAATAGCTTTATCATGAACAATAATATATTCGCAGGGTTGCAAATTCGCTGCGGAGGGCGCTAATCGCGCAGCGTTAACCAGTTTTTCGAGAATCGTTTCATCAATCGGTTTCTGCTGATACCGGCGGATAGACCGGCGATTGATTATAGCTTCGTAAACATTCATTGGTAACCTCCCATGAACGAATAACTCGAACGATAACGATTCTATTGAATGAGTAATTGTTCGCGTTATTAGTTATCATTCGAGATATTCGCTATTAAGTTATTCAAATAGATTCAGTTGTCTAGTTCGTTCCAGCAGTTGAGCATTGAATCCTAATTTTCTGAGATATTTAACGAAATTCTTTTCTCCATTACAGATATAAACCAATCGCGGATTAACCAACTGAACGAAATCAATCAGTTCTTGAAAATCTGCATGGTCACTAATAATGAATTGTTCATCGGCGTGATAGCGATATTTTGCAGAATCATCTACTGCCCAGCCGGTAAGAATTGCAACACTTTTCTTCCGAATAGAACCAACGAGTTCATTCTTCTGCCCATTCGGTGGAACAAGTAGAACTCGGTTGGGTAGAGCGACTGTTTTTTCATTCAATTTCTTATAGGGTGCAAACGTGATTCCGAATTGGGTATATACATCAGCTAACTCTGCAATTTTAGGGTGGACAGTTAAATGATAGCCGATATCGCCAAGGTATTTAAGTATCTCCTGCGCTTTCCCGAGCGTATACGCTAATAGAACCGGGGTAACGTGATGCGATAAGCAGGTATCAAGGTAATTCGTTAATCGGATCAATTCTCTTTCTCGGGGAGGGAAAATGTACATCGGGTCACCATAGGTTGCATCCATAACCAGAATATCCGCCGATTTGATGATAATCGGTTCAGCGGTTAAACTCGGATATAATCTGAAATCGCCAGTGTAGAGTAGCGTTTGATTTCCTGAAGTAATTCGAATCTGCGATGAACCGAGAATATGTCCTGCAGGAAGTAGTTCTACGTGGGTATCATGAAACAAGATAGGATGGTTATATCTCATTTCCTTAAATTTCGGTAGGCGTGATTTCGACTTCAGTCGGGCGGCGCAAAGTTTCGCGGTTGGTGCAGAAGCGAGAATCGATCCATGGTTAGCGAAATGGTCAGTATGCGCATGGGAAACGAATGCACACGGAACCGATTTCGTTGCATCCAGCACTAAATTTAATCCATTAATATGAACCCCGTTATCCCACTCAATCCGATGACTTAATTTCATTGATAAGATTTACGTTGCGAACTTTGCGCATATACTTTGCGTTCTTTGCGGTTAAATTATATAAGAAAGCAAATCGCAAAGCGCGCAAAAAAATTCGTCTGTAAAAAACGCTTAGCATTATTCATGGTTTTTCAATAATCCTAATGGTGCAGTCACTCGAGGAGTATCAGCTCCATCGAGTTTACGAAGTTCATCAAGCGGATTATCGCGCAGCCGTAAAAATTTGAATCCGTATAATTTCGCTTGTTTTTTTAATGCTACTTTTTTACGGAAAAACCCTTTCCGTTCATAGGTTATCCCTTTTTTCTTCATTTCATCAACATACGCGTTATGTTTATCAATTTCAGCCCAGCGGCTAACCGCTTTATTCATATATTCTAATAGCGGTTGTTCAGTTACTTTCGGTGGAGTTGAATGCAGGAAATCGACTGTGCCATCTGGAGCGATAGCGATCAATCCGGTATGGCCGACCCAACTCGGGGCATCGTAACCACGAACCACATTAACGAAATCGCCGTTTTGCAATTTATCAAGAACTTCCGGAATAAGTTCGCAGGGGATATATTTCGTTGAAAATTTCTGAATCGGAATATCTTGTCCGATATGATATTTTTCGAAAAATGCTGCCCGGTTGATATCCGCAGAGAACGTTGCCGCTCGGTTCCCGACCAATTCTTCCGTGATATCTTCTACCAACCAAGAGTTGTTAATATCCCAATCTGCTTCCGTGTAATGGTTACGAGTAAGCATACCGATTTCGCCATTTTTGTATCGTATCCGTTGCAAGAGAACGAAAAATTCACGCCAGTTTTTCGCTAACGCCATCGCATACGTATGCTCAGAGAAAACGACACAATCGCTCTGTTTCAAGCAATACATCGGGTCAGCATCATAGAGTTCGAACGGGAACTCACCGAGTAGATATATTTTATATGGTTGTCCGATATTTTTCCGGCCAAGATGGACAACGCGATTACGTAGGTTCGGTTCCGCTTTTTGGATATACCCGAGATAAATATCTAAATCTTTCTCTGAAAATTTATACATCGGTTTTGCTTTTAATTCAGCGAGTTTATCCGGTTTGATGTTCAGTTCAAGCGCAATGAGTTTATCCTGTTCAGTAAGAGTTATTTTCGTTTTTGCGATACTATAGCTCAAACCAAGAAAAATGAAATAGAACGTAAATACTGATAGATACATTGGGTAATTCCGAAACATAAACAGTTTCCTTTCTTAACAGTTTTGGGTAATATTGTAGCACAATATTTAATTATCAGAATTATTATATTCTATAATTTTCTTTTCAAAAAACCAATAAAGTATGTGACTTATTTCTCATCATAAGTAAGATTGGCGTCTCTATGGAAAAAAATCAATATCATTTTATTAAGCATTGTTTACATCAAACGGCTTTGGAACGGAATTGATCAGTTCAATTCCGTTTCCTCTCCAGTATAAATCAGATACAATAGCCAATATGACAGAGAATAGGATGCACTTGTCTGGGCGTTCGTGCCAAAATGGCGTAGTCGCAACAGTATCTTTCGACCATGAAAAAAAGTTATAAAAATTTGACAATAACTTGGTCAACTATAATACTCAATAAATTCAATCGTTTATTAAATGCATGAACAAGATTACCCTAGGCAAATAATAAATTATTTTTTATCGGCATAGAAGTTGCTTTTCAATGGTACGCCATTTCTTATTATATAGCCAGTCTCAATAATATCTATAAAACATAACCCTAGATAAATCAATACCATAATAGTTATTATTTACAACGATAAATTATGTGTTGAAAAGGAGGTGAATTCATTATTACCCAACCTTGAACTAACCAAACCTAGTTACGCTAAAAAATTTTTGAGGAAAGGAGTCGAAGAACATTATGGCAATTAAGATAAAACCATTAGGTGACCGTATTCTGGTCAAACGAATTGAAGAAGAAGAAGTTAAAAAAGGCGGAATCATTATTCCGGATACCGCAAAAGAAAAACCGCAACAGGGTGAAGTGATTGCGGTTGGTCCGGGTCGAGTTGATGATTCCGGCAAGAAAATCCCGATGGAACTTAAAAAAGGTGATAAAATCCTATTCGGGAAATATTCAGGTAATGAAGTTAAACTCGGTGATGAAGAATATCTCATCATGCGGGAAGAAGATGTTTTAGGAATCATAGAATAAATGGAAAATCCCAAATCCAAATGTCAAATAAATCACTTAATCAATCAAGGATTAAAATGATTTATTTGGACTTTGGAGTGTAAATTTTGGATTTGGAGGTTTAATCTAACAAGGAGGTTGGAAAGGTTATGGCAGCAAAACAGTTGCTTTATAGCGATGAAGCACGACGCGCGATCCTTCGTGGAGTAGATAAAATGGCGGATGCCGTTAAAGTTACCCTAGGTCCGAAAGGGCGGAACGTCGTGCTGGATAAGAAATTTGGTTCTCCAACGATAACCAAAGATGGGGTAACCGTAGCGAAAGAAATTGAGCTAGAAGACCCATTTGAAGATATGGGTGCGCAGATGGTTAAAGAGGTTGCCAGTAAAACCTCAGATGTCGCTGGTGACGGAACAACAACCGCAACCATACTAGCGCAATCAATTTATCGAGAAGGAATGAAAAACGTTACTGCGGGAGCGAATCCGATGGCGTTAAAACGCGGAATTGATAAAGCTGTTGAAGCAGTTGTAGAGGAATTAAAGAAGTTAAGTATTCCAACCAAAGGCAAGAAAGAAATCGCTCAAGTTGGAACGATTTCAGCGAATGGCGATTCCCAAATCGGGAACCTGATAGCGGATGCGATGGAAAAAGTCGGGAAAGATGGGGTTATTACCGTCGAGGAAGCAAAAGCAATGGAAACTTCGCTGGAAGTTGTTGAAGGGATGCAGTTTGACCGTGGATATATTTCACCGTATTTCGTGACGGATCCGGAAAGAATGGAAGCGGTATTAGAAGATGCGTATATTCTCATTCACGAAAAGAAGATTTCAGTGATGAAAGATTTATTGCCGCTATTAGAGAAGATCGCGCAACGTGGGAAACCGTTGCTGATTATTGCAGAAGAAGTTGAAGGAGAAGCGTTAGCGACATTAGTGGTGAATAAGATTCGTGGAACATTAGCGTGTGCGGCGGTGAAAGCGCCTGGATTTGGTGATCGACGGAAAGCGATGCTGGAAGATATCGCGATTTTAACCGGAGGTCGCGTGATTAGTGAAGAATTAGGGATCAAACTTGAAAATGTTAAGTTAGAAGACCTCGGTCGTGCGAAACGAATCACCATCGATAAGGATAATACCACCATCGTTGAAGGTGCTGGGAAAAAAGCTGATATTGAAGGACGAATTGCGCAAATTCGGATGCAAATCGAAGATACCAAATCCGATTACGACCGTGAAAAACTTCAGGAACGGTTAGCGAAACTCGCAGGAGGTGTTGCGGTAATCAATGTAGGTGCGGCAACGGAAACTGAAATGAAAGAGAAAAAAGCGCGGGTTGAAGATGCCTTGCATGCGGTGCGCGCTGCTGTAGAAGAAGGGATTGTTCCTGGCGGTGGAGTAGCATATTTACGCACTTTACCAGCGCTCGAGAAAGTTAAAGCGAGCGGTGAAGAAAAAGTCGGAGTTGAAATCGTTAAACGGGCGCTTGAAGAACCGTTACGTCAGTTAGCAGAAAATGCAGGGCAAGAAGGGTCAGTTATCGTTGAAAAAGTGAAAAGTGAAAAAGGAAACTTTGGATTTAATGCGGAAACAATCGAATTTGAAGATTTAGTTGCTGCAGGGATTATTGACCCGACGAAAGTTACCCGAACTGCGTTGCAGAATGCAGCGAGTATCGCGGGATTAATGCTGACTACGGAAGCGTTGGTTACTGATGTACCGGAAAAAGAGAAACCACCGATGCCACCACATGGCGGCGGTTACGGCGGAGATATGTATTAAAAGGTTAAAAGGCGGCAAAAGTCGCATCAAAATTCGTAAGTAGATAAGTTCGTCCTAAGTTCTAGGGTATCGTCTGTGGTTGAGACGAATGCCTTAGAACTTAGGACTGTTTTTCATATGCCAACCTACGAATATCTCTGTGAACATTGCGGATATAAGTTTGAAGAATTTCAAAAAATAACGGAACCACCGATTCGAACTTGTCCGAAATGTAAACGGAACGGAAAAGTTCAACGGTTGATTAGTCCGGGAGCAGGATTTATTTTTAAAGGTAGCGGTTTCTATATTACCGATTATCGTAGCGAAGATTATAAAAAGAAAGCTTCCGCAGAAAAAACCGATGCTTCTTCATCAAGTAAATCCGCTGATACTTCTTCAGTTCAGAAAGAAACCTCTCAAAAGAAATCGGAGTAAATCTTCCTCCTCGATTGATTATTCTTTTATCTCTGCAATATTGGAATAATCCGAATTTATCAGATTACCCCCTAAAATATCTTTTCCTACTTGACTAATTTAATTAAAAGTGCTATAGTTATAAATTGAAATCCGAAACAGAATTTATATCAAAAAGGAGGTGAAATCAAACATGCATAAACAAAAATATGGATTTACCTTAATTGAGTTGTTAATTGTCGTAGCGATTATTGCGATTTTAGCGGCAATTGCGATTCCGAACTTTCTCGCTGCACAGACTCGGTCGAAAGTATCCCGTGCCAAAGGTGAAATGAAGACGCTTGCTACTGGTTGCGAAGCTTATTATACCGATTATAACTGTTATCCTAGTTATCGTTGGACTCCTTCTACCCCTCAAGGTAGACCGTGTAGCTGGCGGTTCTGGGCGATTACTACACCAGTAGCATATATTACTCGCGTACCAAAAGATCCGTTCCCAGACCCAGCACGAGACCCGTTTATCTACGATACCTATGATTATTTTGATGAACAGTATTTTATTGATGTTTCGTCAAATCCACGACAATCATGGGGTGGGCATACTTGGGGTCGAGCGTGGCGAATGTCGAGTGCGGGTCCAGATTTAAAGCAAGACTATGCAAAATCATGGGATTCACCTTATGGAACTTGGAAACCATGGTCTTCAGGGGTAACAGGTTGGCCAAACTATTATGACCCGACGAATGGAACCATTAGTAATGGAGATATTATTCGATTCGGCGGACCAGGCAAACTCGATTATCCGAACGGAATCGCAAACGAAATTATCAATAATTAGTTGATTGAAGTAGGGAC